>NZ_FNSM01000001.1:3867500-3870000 GCF_900105415.1 Streptomyces sp. TLI_105
CACACCAGAGGTTCGTCCGTCCCGGTCCTCTCGTACTAGGGACAGCCCTTCTCAATATTCCTACGCGCACAGCGGATAGGGACCGAACTGTCTCACGACGTTCTAAACCCAGCTCGCGTACCGCTTTAATGGGCGAACAGCCCAACCCTTGGGACCGACTCCAGCCCCAGGATGCGACGAGCCGACATCGAGGTGCCAAACCATCCCGTCGATATGGACTCTTGGGGAAGATCAGCCTGTTATCCCCGGGGTACCTTTTATCCGTTGAGCGACGGCGCTTCCACAAGCCACCGCCGGATCACTAGTCCCGACTTTCGTCCCTGCTCGACCCGTCGGTCTCACAGTCAAGCTCCCTTGTGCACTTACACTCAACACCTGATTGCCAACCAGGCTGAGGGAACCTTTGGGCGCCTCCGTTACCCTTTGGGAGGCAACCGCCCCAGTTAAACTACCCATCAGACACTGTCCCTGATCCGGATCACGGACCGAGGTTAGACATCCAGCACGACCAGAGTGGTATTTCAACGGCGACTCCACCATGACTGGCGTCACGGCTTCAAAGTCTCCCACCTATCCTACACAAGCCGAACCGAACACCAATATCAAACTGTAGTAAAGGTCCCGGGGTCTTTCCGTCCTGCTGCGCGAAACGAGCATCTTTACTCGTAGTGCAATTTCACCGGGCCTATGGTTGAGACAGTCGAGAAGTCGTTACGCCATTCGTGCAGGTCGGAACTTACCCGACAAGGAATTTCGCTACCTTAGGATGGTTATAGTTACCACCGCCGTTTACTGGCGCTTAAGTTCTCAGCTTCGCCACACCGAAATGCGACTAACCGGTCCCCTTAACGTTCCAGCACCGGGCAGGCGTCAGTCCGTATACATCGCCTTACGGCTTCGCACGGACCTGTGTTTTTAGTAAACAGTCGCTTCTCGCTGGTCTCTGCGGCCACCCCCAGCTCACGGAGCAAGTCCGATCACCGGGCGTGGCCCCCCTTCTCCCGAAGTTACGGGGGCATTTTGCCGAGTTCCTTAACCATAGTTCACCCGAACGCCTCGGTATTCTCTACCTGACCACCTGAGTCGGTTTAGGGTACGGGCCGCCATGAAACTCGCTAGAGGCTTTTCTCGACAGCATAGGATCATCCACTTCACCACAATCGGCTCGGCATCAGGTCTCAGCCTTGGTGTGTGACGGATTTGCCTATCACACGGCCTACACCCTTACCCCGGGACTACCACCGCCCGGGCTGGACTACCTTCCTGCGTCACCCCATCGCTTACCTACTACCACCTCGGTTCGCCGGCTCCACCACTTTCCTTTCCCCGAAGGGTCCGGAACGGCTTCACGGGCTTAGCATCAGAGGATTCGGTATTGGGCGTTTCAAAGCGGGTACCGGAATATCAACCGGTTGTCCATCGACTACGCCTGTCGGCCTCGCCTTAGGTCCCGACTTACCCTGGGCAGATCAGCTTGACCCAGGAACCCTTAGTCAATCGGCGCACACGTTTCTCACGTGTGTATCGCTACTCATGCCTGCATTCTCACTCGTGAACCGTCCACAACTCGCTTCCGCGGCTGCTTCACCCGGCACACGACGCTCCCCTACCCATCACAACACCCGTTGGGGCTATACGCTGCAATGACACGACTTCGGCGGTACGCTTGAGCCCCGCTACATTGTCGGCGCGGAATCACTTGACCAGTGAGCTATTACGCACTCTTTCAAGGGTGGCTGCTTCTAAGCCAACCTCCTGGTTGTCTCTGCGACTCCACATCCTTTCCCACTTAGCGTACGCTTAGGGGCCTTAGTCGATGCTCTGGGCTGTTTCCCTCTCGACCATGGAGCTTATCCCCCACAGTCTCACTGCCGCGCTCTCACTTACCGGCATTCGGAGTTTGGCTAAGGTCAGTAACCCGGTAGGGCCCATCGCCTATCCAGTGCTCTACCTCCGGCAAGAAACACGCGACGCTGCACCTAAATGCATTTCGGGGAGAACCAGCTATCACGGAGTTTGATTGGCCTTTCACCCCTAACCACAGGTCATCCCCCAGGTTTTCAACCCTGGTGGGTTCGGTCCTCCACGAAGTCTTACCTCCGCTTCAACCTGCCCATGGCTAGATCACTCCGCTTCGGGTCTTGAGCGTGCTACTGAAGCGCCCTGTTCGGACTCGCTTTCGCTACGGCTTCCCCACACGGGTTAACCTCGCAACACACCGCAAACTCGCAGGCTCATTCTTCAAAAGGCACGCAGTCACGAGATGCAAGCAAGCTTGCATCCGACGCTCCCACGGCTTGTAGGCACACGGTTTCAGGTACTATTTCACTCCGCTCCCGCGGTACTTTTCACCATTCCCTCACGGTACTATCCGCTATCGGTCACCAGGGAATATTTAGGCTTAGCGGGTGGTCCCGCCGGATTCACACGGGATTTCTCGGGCCCCGTGCTACTTGGGTGTCTCTCCAACGAGCCGTACAGATTTCAGCTACGGGGGTCT
>NZ_FNSM01000001.1:4932500-5045000 GCF_900105415.1 Streptomyces sp. TLI_105
GGTCCGCGTCGCCTCCGCCTTCTACGGCTTCAGCCCCGAGAAGGTCGCCCGGCACGTCCCCGCCGCCTGGGAGGTCGCCGCCCCCGCCGACGTGCTCGCCGCCCGGCTCCGCGCCGTCGACCGGACCTACCGGTCCGTCCTCGGCGAGGACGTCGTCGCGAGCCCCGAACTCGCCGAGGCCGCGGCCCTCGCCCGCCGCGCCGCCGGGGCGGCCGGCCTCGAAGGCCGCCCGCTCGCCGCCGCCCACGCCGAACTGCCCTGGCCCGACGCCCCGCACCTCGTCCTGTGGCAGGCGGCGACGATCCTGCGCGAGCACCGGGGCGACGGCCACATCGCCGCCCTGGTCGCCGCCGGCCTCGACCCGGCCGAGTCCCTCGTCTCCTTCGCGGCCGTCGGGGCCGCGCCGGAACCGGTCTTCGAGAGCCGGGGCTGGAGCGCGGACGAGTGGAACGCCGCGCGCGAGCGCCTGACGGCCCGGGGACTCCTGGACGCGGACGGCGTCGCCACGGACGAGGGCCGCGCCCTGCGCGCGGAGGTGGAACGGCGTACGGACGAACTGGCCGCCGGACCGTGGGACGCCCTCGGCCCCGAGGACACCGCCCGGCTCGCCGACCTCCTGGGCGGCCCCTGGCTCACCGTCGTCGGCTCCGGCCTGCTGCCCTCCGAGAACACCCTCGGCATCGGCAAGGTGTGACCCGGGGTCCTCGGTCCGAAGACGTGCCCCGGGGCCCTCGGTCCGAAGCTGTGACCCGAGGCCTCGGTCGAAGACGTGACGCGAGGCCTCGGTCCGAAGACGTGATCCGAGGCCCTCGGTCCGTCCGGTCCGGGGCCATCGGGACGAAGCGGGCGAGACCCCCGACCTAGGATTCCAGGGTGCTGACGTACCGAAGGACCCTCGCCGCCTCGACGCTCGCCGTCTCCGTCCTCCTCTCCGCCGCCTGCTCGCCCGGGACCGGCACCCCGGGAGACACCGGCGGCGGGTCCGCCGCGCCGGGGACGGCGCTCGCCGCCGTGGACACCCTCACGGTCAAGGGCCGCGCCCCGAAGACCGGTTACGAGCGGGAGAAGTTCGGCCGCGCCTGGGTGGACGTCGACGGCAACGGCTGCGGCACCCGTGACGACGTGCTCAAGCGGGACCTGACCGGCGTCCGCTTCACGGACGGCCACTGCAAGGTCGCCTCCGGCACCCTCACCGACGACCCGTACACCGGCACCACCGTCCGCTACGTCCGGGGCCGCTCCAAGGTCGACATCGACCATGTCGTCGCGCTCTCCGACGCCTGGCAGAAGGGGGCGCAGACGTGGGACGGCGAGACCCGGCGCCGCTTCGCCAACGACCCGCTCAACCTCCTCGCCGTGGACGCCGCGACCAACCGCCGCAAGTCCGACGGCGACGCCGCCACCTGGCTGCCGCCGAACCGGGCGTACCGCTGCGCGTACGTGGCCCGGCAGATCGCGGTGAAGAAGAAGTACGGGGTGTGGGTGACGGCGGGGGAGCGGGACGCGATGAAGAGGGTCCTCGACACCTGCCCGCAGCAGAGGCTCCCGTAGCGCCGGGCTGCCACGAAAAAACGTTTGGGCAGTCGGCCGGCCGATCTTTAGCCTGGCCGCATGGACCTGAACGTCACCACCCTCGCCGAACGTCCCGAGCTCGAAGGGGCGATGTGGTCCATGAAGGACCTGTGGCCCGAGTTCATGATGTACGACCCGGTCGGCTGGGCCAACATGGGCCGGATCGTCCGGGAGTTCCCGGAGTACGTGCTCGTCGCCACCGACGCCGGGGGCGCGGTCGTCGCCCGCGGCTTCAGCGTGCCCTTCCGGCTCGACGCGGAGGGTCGCCGCGAGCTGCCCGCCCGGGGCTGGGACGAGGTCCTCAACTGGGCCTTCTCCGACCTGCGGCACGGCCGGGAGGCCGACACCGTGAGCGCGATCGAGATCACCGTCCACCTCGACCACCTCGGCAAGGGCCTCTCGCACCGGATGCTCGCCGCCATGCGGGAGAACGCCGGCAGGCGGGGCTTCGCCGAGCTGGTCGCCCCGGTCCGGCCCAACGGCAAGCACCTGGAGGCCGAGGCCTCCATCCACGAGTACGCCTTCCGCACGCGTGAGGCCGACGGCCTGCCGCACGACCCGTGGCTCCGCGTCCACGTGCGCGCGGGCGGTGTCATCGAGTCCGTGGCCCCGGCCTCGATGACGGTCTCCGGCTCCGTCGAGCAGTGGCGGAAGTGGACGGGCCTCCCCTTCGACACGGACGGCCCGGTCGAGGTCCAGGGCGCGCTGGTCCCGGTCCACTGCCAGGCCACGCGCGGCTACGCGGTGTACGTGGAGCCCAACGTGTGGGTCCGTCACCGGATCTGATCCGTCCGACGTACGCGTGAGAGGGCCGTTCCCCCCCGGCTGACGGCCCTCCCACGCGTATCGGTCAGTCGGTCCTGACGACGTCCTTCGCCGCCGGGGCCTTCGCCACGACCGGCTTCCCGTAGTGCGAGAAGGTGATCGTCCCCGGCTCCTCGCCGCCCTTCGTGACGATCTTCAGGACGTACGGGGTGCCCTGCGTGGCCACGTAGACCGTGCTGGCCTCGCCGCCGTCACCCGGCTCCGTCAGGGCCAGCGCCTTCTGGCCGCCGACGGTGGTCTCCGCGCCCTTCACGATCCCGCTCGCACCCTGCTCGAACCCGCCGAGCAGCTTCTTCAGGTCGCAGAGCTCCAGCATGCCCTGGTTGTCGGGGTCGGAGACGGGGCCCTTCATCCAGCGGCCCTTGAGCTCCTTGACCATCGCGTCCTGCGCCTCCGGCCCGTCCTCCTTGACCTGCTCGCGCAGGAAGGCCTCGTCGAAGCGCATGTACACGTTCTTGTCGTCCGGCTTGATCAGTTCGACCGTGCTGGCCGCGCCCATGGTCAGCGTGCCGGTGCACCGCCCCTGGGCGTCGAGGGACAGGTAGGCCTTGAGCGGCTCGACGGGTCCCTGCTCGTCGACGTCCACGCTCATGGACTTCGCGGTCCTCGTCGCCGCGAAGGCCTTGTCGACGATCTGCGAACCGCTCAGCTCCCCGAAGGGCCCGGCCGGCTTCGCGTCGTTCGAGAACGGGCCGCAGGCGGTGGCGCCGAGGGCGAAGGCGGCGCACAGGAGGGCCGTGACGGCGGTGCGGCGGGGGGCGGCATGCATGGTGGTGTCTCCGAGAGGGGTCGTACGGGGGGTGGGGCCCCGAAGGGCCCCGGTCCTTGTGGTGCGCGGTGTGGTGCGTGTCCGGCCCGGGTCAGCCGATCTTCAGCTCCCACTGCGAGGCGTCGTAGGTGAAGCCGGGGTTGACCTCGACGGTCAGGTTCTTGGCGTCCTTGGGGGCGTCGAAGGCGGCGGTGATGGTGGCCTTCTTGCCGGGCATGATGGTGCCTTCGAAGCCCGAGCCGACCTTGTTGTCGAAGATCTCCTCGGCCGCGACGCCGTTCTTGCCGGCGGTGGCGCTCAGGCTGACGAGGGCGGTGTCGAACTTCTCCTTGCCCTTGTTCTCGATGACGACGGTGACCTGGTAGGCCTTGTTGCCCTTGGTGTGGCCCGCCGCGTACTCGTCGGGGGAGTACGGCTTGGGGTCCGAGACCGTGACCGTGAGGTCGTCGTCGTAGACCGAGCTGTCCCCGTCCTCCAGGCCCTGGCCCTTCTTGTCGGCCTTGCCGGCGTCGCCCGCCGGGGCCTTGCTCGTCGGGTCCTTCGGGGCGGTGTCCTTGATGGACTTGTCGATCTCGTCGACCGCGTCCTTGACGGCCGTGAACGTGATGACCGCGCCGACGACCGAGAGGATCAGCGCCGCGAGGCCCAGGATCGCGCCGGTGAGGGCCACTCCCTTGTTGTTCGCCTCGCCGCGCTTCGCGCGGCCCTTGCCGACGAGGCCCAGGATCAGCGCGATCAGGCCGAGGATGCCGGCCAGCCAGAAGAAGAGCGGGATGAGCCCGGAGAGCGTGCCGATGATGCCGAGGATCAGGGCCGCGGTGCCGAGGCCGTTGCGCATGACCCGCGGGGCGGCGGGCGGGACCTGGGTGTCGTACGACATGGGTGTGTCCTCCCGGACGGAGACGATGTCTGGTGCGATGGGTCAATCACAGCAGAGCCTGTGAACCGAGTCAACACGGTTCACGAAAAACAGGTCGACTCACACTGTGAAGTGGTGCGCCGCGTGTTCGTCGCTAGGATTGGTGACACAGCCAGAACGGCGAGCCAGGGGAGTTGGGTCACGTGCCGGAGAACGCAGCAGAGGCGGGTGCGGAGCGGGCAGGCGCCGGAGCGGAAGCGACCGGGGCCCCGGAGACCGGTGCCGCGGAGGTGACCGCCGCCGGGATCGCCCGGCTCGCCGGGGTCGGCCGGGCCGCCGTCAGCAACTGGCGCCGCCGCCACCCCGACTTCCCCAAGCCCGTCGGCGGGACGGAGACGAGTCCGTCCTTCGCCCTCGCGGACGTCGAGCGATGGCTCCGCGACCAGGGCAAGCTGGCCGAGGTCCCGCTCAAGGAGCGCGTCTGGCAGCAGATCGCGGGCCATCCGGCCGGGGCCGTCACCGCCCTCGTCCACGCGGGCTGCGCCCTCCTCCTCGTACGGGACCGGTCCGCGGCCTGGCCCACGCTCGCCGAGCTCCCCGACGAGCGGCTCGCCGAGGTGCTGCCCGTCGCCCTGGAGGAGACGCTCACCGAGCGGCTCGGCCCGGAGCGGGCCGTCCTCACCCCCACCTCGCCCGCCCTCGCCGCCTCCCTCCCGCTCCTGCGCGGGGCCGCCGAGCTCGCGGCCGAGACCGGCGTCCGCGCGGCCTTCGAGTTCCTGCTCGGCCGTCACCTCGACGCCAACCCCCGGCAGTACACGCTCACCCCGCCCGGCCCCGCCGCCCTCATGGCGGCGCTCGCGGCGGCCCCGAAGACGGGACACGACGGCGTCCCGCTCACCGTCCTCGACCCCGCCTCCGGGACCGGCGGCCTGCTGAGCGCGGTCGAGAACCCCGGCGCCGTCTGCGGCCAGGACGCCGACCACGACCTCGCCGCGCTGACCGCCCTGCGCCTGGCCCTCGCCACCGACGCCGACATCCGCGTCCGGTCCGGCGACAGCCTGCGCGCCGACGCCTTCCCGACGCTGGCGGCGGACGCCGTCCTGTGCCACCCGCCCTTCAACGAGCGGAACTGGGGCCACGACGAACTGGCCTACGACCCGCGCTGGGAGTACGGCTTCCCGGCCCGTACGGAGTCCGAACTCGCCTGGGTCCAGCACGCCCTGGCGCACCTGCGCCCCGGCGGCACCGCCGTCCTCCTCATGCCGCCCGCCGCCGCCTCCCGCCGCTCCGGCCGCCGCATCCGGGCCGACCTGCTCCGCCGGGGCGCCCTGCGCGCGGTCGTCGCCCTCCCGGCCGGCGCCGCGCCGCCGTACGGCATCCCGCTCCACCTCTGGGTGCTGCGCAAGCCCGTCCAGGGCGAGCGGTCCGCCGCCGAACTCCTCCTCGTCGACGCCGCGGCCGAGCAGACCGGGCAGGGCCGGGAGGGCCGCGACCGGCTCGACTGGCCGGCCGTCCACTCCGCCGTCATGGACGCCTGGACGCCCTTCGACCGGGACGGCACCCTCGTCGGGACCCCGGGCGCGAGCCGTTCCGTGCCGGTCATCGAGCTCCTCGACGACGACGTCGACCTCGCCCCCGCCCGGCACCTCCCGCCGGCCGCCGCCGCCGAGGGTGCCGTCCAGCTGGCCGGGGTCCGCGAGCGGCTGACCGAGACGCTGCACCGGACCCGCGAACTGACCCCGCCGCCCGTGACCGACCCGGCCTCCGGCACCGCCGGGCTCGGCCGCCCCATGACCACCGTCGGCGAACTCGCCCGCGCAGGGGCCCTGTCCCTGCGCGCGGGCGGCGTCGGCACGGCCCCCGCCTCCGCCCCGGTCGCCGTCCTCACCGACCACGACGTGCTCGCCGCCCAGCCGCCCTCCGGGACGCTGCCCGACGGCCCGCCCGAGGAGCCGGTCCTCCTCGCCGCCGGGGACATCGTCGTCCCCGTCCTCGGCGGCGGCGCGGCCGTCCGGGTCGTCGACGCCGTCGCCGAGGGCGCCGCGCTCGGCCGCAACCTCCAGCTGCTCCGCCCCGATCCGGCGGCCCTCGACCCCTGGTTCCTGGCCGGTTTCCTCCGGGCCACCGCCAACACCCGGCAGGCCAGCAGCTACGCCTCCACCGCGACCCGGCTCGACGTGCGCCGCCTCCAGCTGCCGCGCCTGCCCCTGGCCGAACAGCGCCGGTTCGGGGAGCGGTTCCGGGCGCTCGCCGAGTTCGAGGAGTCGCTGCGCCTGACCGCGCGCCTCGGCGACCAGCTGGTCCAGGGCCTGTACGACGGCCTGGCGGACGGCACCGTCGCTCCCTGAGGCCGTCCCGCTTCGGATCGCTTCGACAACGGTTCCGGGTATCCCGGAACCGTTGTCCGCATGGGTGTATACGCTCGTCTCCGCACCCCGATCCGTCCGAGCAGGAGCAGCAGGATGTACGGCCCCCCGCAGGCCCCGCAGGTTCCGCAGCCGTCGAAGAGCCCCGCCTCCGGTGGCCGGATCGCGCTGCTCGTCCTCTTCTCCGCCCTCGCGCTGCTCAGCTGCGGTTTCCTGGCCTGGGCGCCGATGCTGCGGCTCGCGATCGTCACCCGCAGGGCGCTGGACTGGGTGCTGTTCGGCGTGACGTTCCTGCTGGCGGCGGGCCTTTTCACGTACGCGGGCGTCACCGGCGACCAGGAGCCCACCACCGCGGAGTCCCTCATCGCCGTCGGCATCATGGTGGTCCTGGTGGCGGGCTCCCTCACGTACTACCTGGTGACCGAGATCCGCCGCCTGGACCGGCCCGGCCTCGCGGCTCCCGCGCTCCGCCCGCCGGGGTACGACCCGAGTGCCGCCGTCACGGTCCCGAGCCCGGGCGGGAACCCGAACCCGTACGCCCGCCCGGTCGCCGTGCCCCCGGCCGTCCAGCCGCCCGCCGGGCACGGGCCGCGCATCGACCAGGTCCGCGCCGAGCTCGACGAACTGAGCGACCTGCTCAGGAAGGACCCCGGGCACACCGGGGAAGGCGAAGGCGGCAGGTGAACGGGCGGGTCATCGGCGGGCGTTACGAGCTCGCCACTGTCATCGGCCAGGGCGGGATGGGCCAGGTCTGGACGGCGTACGACGGACGCCTCGACCGCCGGGTGGCGGTGAAGCTGCTCCGGCCGGCCACCATGACGGGCCCCGCCACCGCCGCGGAGGAGCTGCGGCGCCGCTTCGTGCGCGAGTGCCGGGTGACCGCGCAGGTCGACCACCCCGGCCTGGTGACCGTGCACGACGCGGGCAGCGACGGCGACGACCTCTACCTCGTCATGCAGTACGTGGAGGGCGCGGACCTCGCCGACCACCTCGCCGAGCACGACCCGTACCCCTGGGAGTGGGCGGTCAGCGTCGCCGCCCAGCTGTGCGCGGTGCTCGCCGCCGTGCACGCGGTGCCGATCGTGCACCGCGACCTCAAGCCGCGGAACGTGATGATCCGCCCGGACGGCACCGTGACCGTCCTCGACCTGGGCGTCGCCTCCGTCCTGGACACCGACACCACCCGGCTCACGCAGACCGGTTCGCCCATCGGCAGTCCGGCGTACATGGCGCCGGAGCAGGCCATGGGCGGCGCCGTCGGCCCGTCCACCGACCTGTACGCGCTGGGGGTGCTGCTCCACGAACTCCTCAGCGGGAACGTGCCGTTCGCGGGCTCCACCGCGCTCGGCGTGCTGCACCGGCACCTGTACGAGCCGCCCGCACCGCTCCGGCAGCTGCGGCCCGAGATCCCCGAGGCGCTCGAAGCGCTGGTCCTGCGGCTGCTCGCCAAGGACCCGCAGGCCCGGCCGTCCGGCGCGCACGAGGCGTACGAGCACCTGCTGCCGCTGCTTCCGGCGCGCGGTGCCCCGACGGGGCCGATGGACCCGACGCGGCCGTTCCTGCGCCCGCACGCGCCCTGGCCGGAGCGCGCGACGGCGAGGGCCGTGGCGGTCCCGCCGGTCCCGGTGGCGCCTCCGCGCCCGCGGGCCGATCCCCGTACCGACCCCCGGGTGTACGGGAGCGGGTCGCAGCCCGCGCGTCCCGACGTGGCCGCGGCCGTCGACGAGGTGAAGCGGCTGCTCGCGGAGGGTTCGCTGACCCAGGCCGTGGACATGCTCGGCGCCATCCTGCCCGCGGCGGCGGCCGAGCACGGCGAACGGTCGCCGGTCGTCCGGATCCTGCGCAAGCAGTACGCGTCGACGCTCATGGACGACGGCCAGTACCGGCGCGCGCTGCCGGAGCTGCGCCGGCTCGCGGAGGACCGCGGCGCGGAGGCGGGCCCGACGGACCCGCAGTTCCTGCAGTTCCGCTACGACGCGGCCCTCTGCCTGGAGCAGCTGGGGGAGACGGCCGCCGCGCTCGGGGAGTTCCGCGCGGTCCTGCCGTACTACGAGCGGGACCCGGCGCGGGCCTTCGACATCCGGCAGCGGATCGGGCTGCTGCTCCTGGCGGCGGGCGAGCACGCGGCCGGCCAGGAGGAGCTCCAGCGGCTGCTGTTCGACGCGGAGCGCGCCTACGGCCCGTACCACCCGCTTCCGGTGGAGCTGCGGCGGGCGCTCGACCACCAGCGGCAGCTGGGGCGGCGGCCCTGAGGGGGCCTGGAGGTGGCCCCGGGGGGTCCTGGCGGTGGCCCGGTCGTGACCCTGACGAGGCGACAGGATCACGACTCGGCAACTGATTGCGCAGTGGATCTTCATGATCCTTTTTGCCGGTTTTGGCGCATGTAACGTTCGCGTCTGATCATGTCCGCGTCCCCAAGGAATCCCACATGACGACGCCGTCCGCTCCCTTCACCCCCGAGCAGCAGCCCGCCGCCCCCGCCCCGGCGAAGAAGGGCTCCGCGCTCCTCAAGAAGGTCGGCGGCTTCGTCGTCCTCCTCGCCGTCGGCCTCGCGGTGAAGCTGGGCATTCCGTACCTCACGGGCGACACCCCGGTGCACGCCAAGGCCGGCGAGTGCGTCACGGTCAGCGGCCCCGACAACGACCCCAAGGTCGACACCGTCGACTGCTCCTCCGGCAAGGCCGACCTCTTCAAGGTCGTCAAGGTCATCGACAACACCTTCGACGTGAACCAGTGCGGCGACGAGCTCTCCGCGCTCGCGCAGCAGTGGGACGAGGACAAGTTCGTCCTCTGCCTGGACGAGGTCGCCCCGAAGAAGTAGTCGCGCTCCTCGCGGGAACGCGAAGGGCCGGAACCCGATGGGTTCCGGCCCTTTCCGCTATCTCAACGTATAGCGCACAGGGGGCCTTGCGGCAAGGCCCCCCTCGTGGCGCAGAATCACCCCTCGAAGCAAATCAGATGCTGTGAAAACGGGGTATTAGCCACATGACGTCCCTTACTGCCGGTGTGTTCGACCTCTCCGGCAACCTGTCTCCCAAGGCCGACCCGGCGCTCATCGCCGCGGACGAGCAGCACTTCGCGGCCATCGCGCGGTGCCTCGACGAGACGATCGCCGAACTGTCGGCGCGCCTCGACGCCGAGCGGAAGGCGCCCGGCGGGATCGGCCGGGAGGCGATGGACCGGGACGCGGAGATCCACCGGCTCTCCGGCCGCCTGCGGACGCTGCGCCGCTTCGGCCTGGACCTCTGCCTGGGCCGCGTGGTCGCGGCGGACGACCCCGAGCCCCTCTACGTCGGGCGGCTCGGCCTCACCGACAGCACCGGCCGCCGACTGCTCGTCGACTGGCGCTCCCCTGCCGCCGAGCCGTTCTTCGCGGCCACGCACGCCACCCCCATGGGCCTGGCGAGCCGCCGCCGCTACCGCTGGTCCGGCGGCCGGATCACGGACTACTGGGACGAGGTCTTCACCGCCGAGGGCCTCGAAGGGCACGCCGCGCTCGACGACCAGTCCGCCTTCATCGCCAGCCTGGGCGGCAACCGCTCGTCCCGCATGAGGGACGTGCTCGCCACCATCCAGTCCGACCAGGACGCCATCATCCGCGCCGGCTCGCGCGGCGCCCTCGTCGTCGACGGCGGCCCCGGCACCGGAAAGACGGTCGTCGCCCTGCACCGCACCGCGCACCTCCTCTACTCCGACCCGCGCCTCGGGCACCGCCGGGGCGGCGTGCTCTTCGTCGGCCCGCACCAGCCCTACCTGAACTACGTCGCCGACGTCCTGCCGAGCCTCGGCGAGGAGGGCGTACGGACCTGCACCGTGCGCGACCTGGTCGCCGAGGGCGCGAAGGCGACGGCCGAGACCGACCCGGAGGTGGCCCGCCTGAAGTCCTCGCGGGACATGGTCACGGCCATCGAGAAGGCCGTCGCGTTCTACGAGGAGCCGCCCACCGAGGGCATGACCGTTTCCACCCACTGGTCGGACATCCGGCTGACCGCCGCCGACTGGGCGGAGGCCTTCGACGCGGCGGAGCCGGGGACCCCGCACAACGAGGCCCGCGAGCAGATCTGGGAGCACCTGGTCTCCCTCCTGTTCGACAAGTACGACGGCGAGGAGATCCCGGAGGAGCAGTTCCGGAAGTCGCTGCGCCAGGACCGGGAGCTGACCGGCGCCCTCCACGGCGCCTGGCCGATGCTGGAGGCGGCCGACCTCGTCGGCGACCTGTGGACGGTCCCCGCGTACCTGCGGATGTGCGCGCCCTGGCTGACCCCCGACGAGGTGAAGCGGCTGCGGCGCGCGGACGCCCAGGCGTGGACGGTCTCGGACCTGCCGCTCCTGGACGCGGCCCGGCAGCGGCTCGGCGACCCGGCGACGGCCCGGCTGAAGGTCCGGCGCGCGGCCACCGTCGCCGCCGAACGCGAGCGCATGGCAGGCGTCATCGACAGCATCGTCGCGGCCGACGCCGACGGCGAGGGCGCGGTCACGATGCTGCGGGGCGAGGACCTCCGGAACAGCCTGATCGACGAGGACGCCCTGCCGACCGCCGAACAGGAGCCGCTCGACGGCCCGTTCGCACACATCGTGGTGGACGAGGCGCAGGAACTGACCGACGCGGAATGGCAGATGCTGCTCCTGCGCTGCCCGTCGAAGAGCTTCACGATCGTCGGCGACCGCGCCCAGGCCCGGCACGGCTTCACCGAGTCGTGGCGGGAGCGCCTGGAGCGGGCCGGCTTCGACCGCATCGAGACGACGTCCCTGAGCATCAACTACCGCACGCCGGAGGAGGTCATGGCGGAGGCCGAGCCGGTCATCCGCGCCGCGCTCCCGGACGCCAACGTGCCGACGTCCATCCGCAGCAACGGCATCCCGGTCGCCCACGCCCCGGTCACCGACCTGGAGGAGATCCTCGACGCCTGGCTCGCGGAGAACGCCGAGGGCGTCGCCTGCGTCATCGGCGCCCCGACGTTCGAGGAGCGCCCCCGCGTCCGCTCGCTCACCCCGTCGCTCTCGAAGGGCCTGGAGTTCGACCTGGTCGTCCTCGTCGACCCGGACTCCTTCGGCGAGGGCATCGAGGGCGCGGTCGACCGCTACGTGGCGATGACCCGCGCGACCCGGCAGCTGGTGATCCTGACGAGCGCCTGACCGTGCGAGGCGGCCCCCGAAAAGGAAATGTGCGGGGGAAGAGCTCCTTGCTACGGTGGCCGGATGGCATCGATCAAGGAATTCCAGGTCACCATCGACTGCGCGCGGCCCGTGCGCCTCGCCGCCTTCTGGTGCGAGGTCCTGGGGTACGTCCTGCCTCCGGCCCCGGAGGGGTTCGCCACCTGGGGGGAGTACGACCGTTCGACGCCGCCCGAGGAGCAGGACACCTACTTCGCGTGCACCGACCCGTCGGGCAAAAGCCCGCGCCTGCTCTTCCAGCGCGTCCCCGAGGGCAAGGTCGTCAAGAACCGGGTGCACCTCGACGTGCGGGCCGGCACCGGGCTGGTGGGCGAGGAGCGCCTCGCGGTGCTGGAGGCCGAGTGCGCGCGACTGGTCGAGCTCGGCGCGACCCACCTGAAGACGCTGTACGCGGACGAGGAGAACGAGTCCTGCATCAACATGCAGGACATCGAGGGCAACGAGTTCTGCCTCGACTGAGCACGCACCGGAGGCCCCGCCCGCGGGGCCTCCGGTGAACGGCGTCAGGCGCCCTGCGGGTCGCGCTTCATGGACCACAGCACGGGGCCGCCGCCCGGCAGGGAGAACTCCTCGCGGACCCTGAAGCCGAAGTGCTCGTACACCGGCAGGTTGTCCGGCTTGGAGGACTCCAGATAGACCGGCAGGCCCGCCGCGTCGGCCTTGGCGAGGCCCGAGCGGAGCAGGGCCGAGCCGTGGCCCTGGCCCCGGGCGGCGGGGCCGGCGCCGATGACGGCGAGGTACCAGTGGGGTTCGGTCGGGCCGTGCTCGGCGGCGGCCATGACGGCCTCCTGGAAGGCCGGGGCGCGGTCGCCGAGGATCTCCACGAGCTCCTGGATGGTCTCCGCGTCGGGGACGGCCTTGTCCGCGCCCTCGGGCGACACCCAGAAGGCGGCGGCCGACTCGGTCCGCTCGCAGACGCCGTGGAGGCCGTACTGCCGGGTGAAGAGGGTCGTGAAGTAGCGGCCGAGGCCCGCCTCGCGGGTGGCGGCGTCGGGGAAGAACCAGCGCATCATCGGGTCGTCGCCGAAGGCGGAGGCCAGGGTGAGGCCGACCGTGCGAGCGTCGTCGATCGTGGCCGTTTTCGGTATGTTCGCCAGGGTCATACGGGTCATTCTGCACCCGTGATGATCTTGGTCGGGCAGGGGGTGGCCCCTGCCCCTTCCGGGCCTGCTCAGGCGGCCTGCGCCGGGGCCCGGAGCAGGCGGACCGCCGCCGTCGCGGGCAGGGCGATGCTCACGGCGAGAAGGACGAGCAGCTCCACTATGCCGAGGCGGGCGGCCAGGAGGAGCATGGCGAGACCGACCGTGACCGGCGCCGCGAGGGTCAGGGCGGTCGCGATCGCCTTCGTCCGCCGCTGCCACGCGGTGGACGTCCACAGCAGGGCGAGGCCCAGGACGAGGGCGGCCAGGCCGGCGAAGGGGGAGGTGAGCGCGGCGATGCCGCTCACGCCGAGCAGGACGGCCGTGAGGACGCTCCGCGACCGGGGTTGGGGCGAGGGTGAAGGTGCGGCGGGCGTGGTGACGGCCTCCGGCTCCTCCTCGCGTGCGGCCGCGACGATGGCGGAGGGGCTGCCGAGCCGTTCGAGCGCCGTGCGGACGGCCTCCGGGTCCTGCTCCTCCCCGACGGCGACCGCGAGGTGTTCGCGCAGGTCGGCGAGGAGTTCCTCGCGGCGCCCTGCGGGCAGGAAGGAAGCCTCCCGCTCGATCGTGGCCAGGTAGTCGGTCACGAGGGGGTGTTCGGTGCCGGTCATGCGGAGCCTCCGTGGGGTGCGGTCAGGAAGTGGTCGACGCCGTCGCGGAAGCGCGGCCAGCTCTCGGCGAACTCGGTGAGCGCGGTCCTGCCGGGCGCGGTGAGCGTGTAGTAGCGGCGGGCGGGCCCGGTGGCCGACTCGCGCAGCTCGGTGTCGACGAGCCCGTCGCGGCGAAGCCGGGACAGCAAGGGGTAGATCGTGCCCTGGCTGGTGGTCATGACGCTGACGGCGGCCAGCTCGTCGAGGATCTCGACGCCGTAGCGCGGGCCGTCGCGCAGCAGGGCCAGGACGCAGTACTCCAGTACGCCCTTGCGCAGCTGACTGGCGACCTTTCCGGCCGCCTCTGATCTTGCTTCGCCAGGAACCATGCAATGCAAGATACCTCCGGGAGTGCCGTCGATCAACGGAGGACGCGTGCGAGGATTTCTCCATGCGTGGACTGAGCGAACTGACCGACGTCGAGGACCCGGCGTGGCCGCTGCTCGAAGAGGAGCTGCGGACGGCGAAGGTGCCCGTCGAGGTGCTGGACGCCGACCCCGCGCAGGGGGCGGCCACGCTCCTTCAGACGCAGGTCACCGTCCGCTCGTACCTGGGCGCGTTCCTCTTCCGCACCGGCGGAGCCCTCGTCGACGACGGCTGGCTGCGGGTGTACGGCAGCCCGGCCGTCCACAACGACCGGCGCCTGCCCGGCCTCGCCCGGGTCAACGGCTACCCCGCCGAGCCCGACCCCGCCTGGCGGCCCGCCGCCGGACTCGTCGTCGCGCACGACGTGCTCGGCGGGGCCTTCGCCATCCAGGGCGGCACGGAGGAGGAGACCGGACTGCCGGGCAGCCCCGGCGAGATGGTCTACTTCGCGCCCGACTCGCTGCGCTGGGACGCGATCGGCGCCGGGTACGGGGCCTGGCTGTCGTGGGTGCTCGCCGGAGGGATCGAGGAGTTCTACGAGGGCCTGCGCTGGCCCGGCTGGCGCGACGAGGCGCCCGGCCTGACCGGCGGCGAGGGGCTCGGCCTCTACCCGCCCCTGTGGTCCGCCGAGGCGCACCGGGACCTGGCCGCGACCAGCCGCGCGGTCGTCCCCCTGGGAGAGCTGCTCGGACTCGGACGCGACACGGCCCTGCAGCTCGACGGCACCGACCCCGGCTTCCTGGGGGACGTGTGAGCCTCGGGACCGCGACCGTACGGACCCGGCACCTCGACCTCGTGCCGCTCGCCGTCGCGCACGCCGACGAGATGGCCGGAGTCCTCGCCGACCCCGCCCTCCACACCTTCATCGGCGGCGCCCCGCTCACCGCGCCCGAACTGCGCGCCCGGTACGTGCGGCTGGTCGCCGGATCACCCGACCCGGCGGTCGTCTGGTGCAACTGGGTGGTGCGGCTCCGCGCGGAGGACCGGCTCGCCGGGACCGTGCAGGCGACGGTCACCGACGACGGGCGGACCGCCGAGGTCGCCTGGGTCGTCGGGACGGCCCGGCAAGGGCGGGGGATCGCCCGCGAGGCCGCCGAGGGGCTCGTCGGACTGCTCGTGGAGCGGGGCGTCCGGACGGTCGTCGCCCACGTCCACCCCGACCACGCGGCCTCCGCCGCCGTCGCCCGCGCGGCCGGCCTCGCGCCGACGGACGAGGAACAGGACGGCGAGGTCCGCTGGGAGGCCGTGTTCGGCGGGGCGGTCGGGTGAGTCGCGCCGTCTACGCCTCCGTCCACGAGGGCGCGGTCCTCACCGGGGCGATCGCCCGCTCCTGACCCGCATCAGGACCACGCCCGCGAGCCCCAGCGCCGCCAGTGCCCCCGCCGCCAGGCCCGCGCGCAGGCCCGGCGGGCGGAACGTGCAGGAGAGCTCGCCGCCCCCGGCCGGGACGGCCAGGAGGCCGCCGTACGAGGTCGGGGCGGCGCCGGCGCAGTGCCAGCCCGCGATGCGGGGCGCCGCGACGACCGCCGTGCCGGCGTCCGGCGGGAGGGCGGCCCGTACGCCGTCCGGGGTGACGCGGATCGAGGTCGCCGCGCGGGCGCGCAGGGCCGTCACCGCCGAGCGGAGGCGGTCGTGGTCCAGGCAGCCCAGCTCGCCCGGCCCCGGCAGGTCCGGCTTCAGGTCGGGGACCCGCTGGACGCCCAGCGAGGTCAGGGCCGCGCGGCGCTTCGGGCCGCCACCGAGGAGGTGCACCGGGGCGTTGCCGCCGAGGCGGGCCGTGCCCGTCGCGTCGGGGGCCCAGAGGAAGACCTCCGTGCCGACCGGGCAGGCGCCCGCGTGCGGAGCGCCGTACACCCGCGCCCCGAGCAGGAGTTCCTGGTTGCGGAAGGGCGACGGGCCGTAGACCGGGGGCGGGCCCGGGGGCCGCACCGTCACCAGCGGCAGGCGCGTGTCCGTCCGCACGACCGCGCCGTCCCGCCACCGCGCGCCCACCCCGAACAGCGCGTCCGTCACCGGATTGTCCAGGCTCAGCAGGTTCCGGCCGCGCGAGGTCCAGCCGCCGCCCAGCGCGGCCAGGGTCCGCGTCAGGACCGCCGGGGTGTGGCTGCTGTAGTACGCGGCGCCCTGGCCGCCGAGCAGCAGCGGATCGTTGCCCGCGACCCGGGGAAGCCCGGAGTCCGTGCGGTACGCGGGCCAGCCGTCGGCCGCCGCGAGCTCCGCCGTCCGCCGCTCGTGCTCCGCGCCCCACGGCGGGTAGTCGTCGAGGCGGGCGAGCCGCTCCCGGTCCGCGTACGCCGTGGTCGCCGCCGCCTGGCCGAGGAGCGTCCCGGTCACGAGGAGCGCGGCGAGGAGTCCGTACCGGCCCCGGCGGGGCAGGAGGAGCGCGCCCGCCACCGCCGCCAGGCCGACGCCCGCGAGGAGCAGCGACCAGGAGGTGAGGAGCGGGCTCGGCAGGGCCCCGGCGGTCAGGGCCAGGACGACCGCCGCCCCGCCGAGCAGCGACCTGCGGTCCGGGAGGCCGTGGGCGAGGCCCGTCCAGGCGGCGAGCACGAGGACGCCGGACAGGACGAAGGTCTGGCGGTACGGGCTGCCGTTCGGGGTGGCGAAGACGTGCCAGACGAGGTGCGTCGGACCCCACTGCATCGACACCGCGACCGCCGCGCACAGGCCGCCCCACAGCCACCGCTCCCGGCCCGGCGCGTCCCGGCGGAAGAGCAGCGCCCCCGCGAGCAGCGGCACCGCCGTGCAGACGAAGGCCGCCGGGGTCGCGAAGCCGTACGTCACCGGCAGCAGCCGGGCCAGCACGTCCGTGCCGGCCGCCGGGGCGAAGTCCCGGACGACGCCCGGGTAGGCGTGCCGGGAGCCGAGGAAGACGGGCACCAGGACGGGGGCCGCGAGGCCGACGCCGAGGGCCGTCGTCACCGCCGCCCGGAGCAGCGTCCGCCACCGGAAGGAGTCCGTGACCGCCAGGCGGACCAGGAGCACCAGGGCGGCGCCCAGGGTCGCCATGTACGCCGTGTAGAAGTTCGCGAGCCAGCAGACCGCCACCACCAGGGGCCCCAGGAGCGGCCGCCGGCCCTCCCGCACCCATTCGCCCACCAGGCAGAGCAGCGGGAAGGCGATCAGGCCGTCCAGCCACATCGGGTTGTACGTGCCCTCCGCGAGCGACCACCCGCACAGCGCGTACGAGGCGCCGAGCACCGCCGCCCACCACCACACGCCCCTAGGCCCGGTCCGCCGCAGCAGGAAGGTCATCGCCGCCGCCGCGACCGCCGTCTTCAGGACGGTGATCCCGTACACCGCGTACTCGATGTCGCCGCGCGGGAAGAGCGCGACCAGCGGGGCGAAGGGGCTCGACAGGTAGGTGCCGTAGTCGGGCAGGAAGCTCGTGCCCCAGCCGCCCTGCCAGTCCAGCAGCAGCCCGCCGTCCGCCCGGCCCCGCAGCAGGTCCCACAGGTGTGCGTGGAACGGCACGAACTGGTTGGCGAGGTCGTTGACGGCCCGGCGGCGCGGCCCGAAGGGGAACACCCGGGCGACGGCGTCCCCACCGCAGACGGCGACGACGGACAGGACGCCGGCGAGCGCCGGGGCGAGCGGACCGGAGAGGCGGGCGGAGGGCGGCTGGGAGCGCGTGACGTTCGGCATGACCGTTCGAATATGCCAGCGTTCCCAGGGGAAGGAGCGGGCCCGCGGGGCCAGTTCACACGATGGTCGCCTGAAGGTCATCCCCCCGGACCGGCCGGGACACCGGGCTCCGTTGTCGTGGTCCGCGTGCTGCTCTCGATCGTCGTCCCGTGCTTCAACGAGGAGGACGTCCTCGCCCGCTTCCACGACCACGTGACCGCCGAACTGGACCGCCTCGCCGGGGAGTTCGAGATCGTCTACGTGGACGACGGCAGCCGGGACGGGACCCTCCCCCTGCTCCAGGAGCTCGCGGGCCGCGACCCGGACCGGGTCCGCTACCTCTCCTTCAGCCGCAACTTCGGCAAGGAGGCCGCGATGCTCGCCGGCCTCCGGCACGCCGCCGGAGACGCCGTCGTGATCATGGACGCCGACCTCCAGCACCCGCCGGAGCTCGTGCACCGCATGGTCGCCCTGCACGCGGAGGGGTACGACCAGGTCGTCGCCCGCCGCACCCGCGAGGGCGACCGGGTCACCCGTACCCTCACCGCCCGCCTCTACTACCGGGCGATAAACCGGCTCGTCGACGTCGAGCTCGTCGACGGCGTCGGAGACTTCCGGCTCCTGTCGCGGCGCACCGTCGACGCCGTCCTCGAACTCGGCGAGTACAACCGCTTCTCCAAGGGCCTCTTCTCCTGGGTCGGCTTCCGCACCACGACCTTCTCCTACGAGAACGCCGTCCGCGAGCAGGGCCGCTCCAAGTGGACCTTCGGCAAGCTCCTCAACTACGGCCTCGACGGCCTCCTCTCCTTCAACAACAAGCCCCTGCGGGCCGCCGTCCACCTCGGGCTCCTCCTCACCGTCGTCGCCCTCGGCTACGCGGCCTGGATCGTCGGCGACGCCCTCGTCAACGGCGTCGACACCCCCGGCTACGTCACCCTCCTCGTCGCCGTCACCGCCCTCGCCGGCGTGCAGATGGTGATGGCCGGCCTGATCGGCGAGTACGTCGGACGCATCTACTACGAGGTGAAGCGGCGGCCGCACTATCTTCTGAAGGAGGCGAGCGGCGCTCTGCGAGCGGCCGACACCCGGGTGACGGGTGAGTCGTTGTGGGAAACAGTCGCTCCGAAGTAGTGGCTCCGGCCCCGGCGACTCCCTACCATCGATCACCGCAAGGTCGTTCAACTGACGCACGACCAGCCCGGGAGGCTCCTTTGCACCGCCGCACTGCGCTCACCGTCTCCGCCGCCCTCCTCGCCGCGGCCCCGTTGCTCACCGCCTGCGGCAGTGACGCCCATCCAGGAGCGGCGGCCGTCGTCGGCGGCGAGCGGATCGAGGTCTCCAGCCTGCAGGCGCAGGTCGAGGACGTACGGGACGCGCAGGCGGCCTCGCCGCAGTCCGCGCAGCTCGTCGCGGCCACCGGCGACCTCGGCCGCCGCAAACTCAACGTCATGATCTTCGACCGGGTCGTCGACGAGGTCGCCCGCGACCACGGCGTCACCGCCACCCGCGCCGAACTCCAGCAGGCCCGGACCTCCTTCGTCCGCCAGGCCGGCGGCGAGGACCGGCTCGCGGCCGTCCTCCTCCAGGAGCAGGGCGTGGCACCCGACCAGATCGACGCGTTCGTCCGCCGCAACGTCCTCATGAACAAGATCGCCCAGAAGCTGGGCGTCACCGAGAGCCCCGAGGGCCAGAAGAAGCTGACGGACGTCTTCTCCGCCGCCTCCAAGGAGCTCGGCATCGACGTGAACCCGCGCTACGGCCGCTGGGACGACGCCCAGGTCCGGCTCTCCGACACCACGGCCCCCTGGCTCCGCCAGATCAGCCAGGACCCGGCCGCCGTCCCGTCCGGTGCGTAGGTAGGTTTGAGGGGTGACTTCTGAGAGCCCCGGCCGCATCGTCCTGCTCACCGCCAGCCACCGTGTGGCGCCCGGACTGCTGTCCTGGCCCGCCTGGCAGGCGCTGCACGGGGCCGACCGGGTGCTCTGCCCCGACGAGGACCACCCCCAGCTGCCGTACCTGCGGGAGGCCGGCGTCGCCGTCGAGCACGTCCGGCCCACCGCCGAGGAGCTCGTCGAGGCCTGCGCCGGCGGCCGTACGGTCCTGCTGCTGCCCTCCGGCGAGGGGGACAGGGCGCTGACCGACGGCCTCGCCCGGCTCGCCGGCTCCGGCCGCGTGTCCATGCCCGACCTGGAGCTGCTGCCCGGCTCGTACGACCTGCCCGGCGCCCGCCTCCTCGACCTCGTGCAGATCATGGACCGCATCCGCCGCGAGTGCCCCTGGACCTCGGGCCAGACCCACCGGGGGCTCGCCAAGTACGCCATCGAGGAGGCGTACGAGCTCGTCGAGGCGATCGAGGAGGGCGACCGGCGGGAGCTGCGCGAGGAGCTCGGGGACGTGCTCCTCCAGGTCGTCTTCCACGCGCGGATCGCCGAGGAGGACGCGGAGGAGCCGTTCTCCGTGGACGACGTCGCCGGGACGCTCGTCGAGAAGCTGATCCACCGGCACCCGCACGTCTTCGGGGACGCCACCGCCGAGACCCCCGAGGACGTCCACGCGCACTGGCTGCGCACCAAGGCCGTCGAGAAGCAGCGGGAGTCCGTCACCGACGGGGTGCCGCTCGGGCAGCCGGGGCTCGCGCTCGCCGCGAAGCTCGCGGGCCGGGTCCGCACGGCGGGCCTCGACGTCGGGCTCCCGGCGGGCGAGGGCGTCGGCTACGAACTGCTCGCCCTCGCCGCCCGCGCCGACGCGGCCGGCGTGGACCCGGAGGCGGCCCTGCGGGCGGCGGCCCGCACGTACCGCGACACGATCCGCGCGGCGGAGGGCCTCGTGTGAGCGGGACGCCGGGCTCGGGTGAGCCGGACACGAGTGACACCGGCCCGCGGAAGCCGCGCCACGACGACCCGACGCGGCCTCGGAAGCCGTCGGCCGCCGATGTGCCCGGGGTGACGGCTCTGGCCGTCGTCTTCTTCGGTTGGGAGGCGGCCGGTTCGTCCGCCCCGGACTGGTTGCGGATCGTCTTCGCGCTGTGCGCGCTGGTAGGCCTCGTGGACCTGGTCCGGTGGGCCGTGTGGCGTGTGCGGACGCGCGCCCGGCGCTGACCCCGCCCCCCGTCAGGGCTCGCGCGGTGCCCGGGCCTCCGGGTTGTGCCAGAGGGGGGCCGGGGGGCCCAGGAGGCGTTCGGCCGCCGTGGCCGGGCGGGTGGCGAAGCGGCCCACGGACGGCAGGGTGTCGTGGTGGATCCGCGCCGGCTCCGTGCCCAGCTCCTCCAGGACCTCGGCGACCTCCGCCACGAAGGCCGGCGGCCCGGCGAGGTACACGTCGTGCGCGGACCAGTGGACGCACGCCCGCAGCGCCTGGAGCAGCCGCTCGGTCGCCCGGTCCTTGCGCTGCCGGGGCGCGGCCGTGATGTAGGTGACGTTCAGGCCGGGGAGGCGCTCCTTCAGGAGCTCGGCGTCCTCGCGCGCGTACAGGTACTCCTTGGAGCGGGCCACCACGAACAGCCGGCCCTCCAGCTCCGGCTCGGCCCCGACGGCCTGCGCGAGGAGCGCCCGCACCGGGGCCCAGCCCGTGCCCCCGCATATGTAGGTGCGCAGTCCGCCCGGCGGCGTCCGCGCGACGAGCCCGCCGCCGGGGGCGCTGAGCCGCAGCACCTCGCCGGGGCCGGTCTCCTCGACGAGCGCCGTGCTCATCGCGCCGCCCGCGATCCGGCTCACGTGCAGTTCCACCGTGCCGTCCGGGCGGGGCGCGTCCGCGAGGGAGTAGGTGCGCCAGACGCGCGGGACCCGCGGCGAGCTGACGCTGACGTACTGGCCGGGCAGGTGGGGGAGGGGCCGGCGGGGGCGGAGGGTGAGGACGGCCAGGTCGTCGCCGTACCGCTCGTGCCGCACGACGTCCGCGTCCCACCAGGCGGGCTCCCCGGCCCCGGCCGCCGCGTCGGCGCCCGCCAGCATCAGATCGGCGACGTGTCCGTACGCCTCGGTCCAGGCCTTCTCCGCCTCGGTCGTCCAGGCGGCGCCGGCCGCGTGCGCGAACGCGGCGAGCAGGCTCTGTCCGACGGCCGCGTACAGCGCGGGGGAGGCGAGGAACTTGCGGTGGTCGCGGCCCAGCTGCCCGAGGTGGGCCGCGAGCCCGGGGTCCTCCAGACGGGTCACCACATGCGTGAGCGCGGCGAAGAGCCGGTCCCGCTGGGGGCGCATGTCCTCGGGGAAGAGCTCGCGCACCCCGGGGTTGTGCCAGAAGAGGTGCGAGTAGAAGAACGTGACGGCGTGCTCGGCCCGTCTCTCGACGACCGCGAACGTGCTTCTGAGCAGCTGGGGATCCACTGACAGGAATCTAGGGCACGACCTGTACCGGTTGATCACAGGTTCTCCACAGAACGCGCCTTCCGGAGCGCCCTGTACGGTCGTGCCGTGAGTACGCCCCCCGGCCCCGTCCCCGCGCCCGAGCTCTTCACCTGGGAGTTCGCGAGCGATCCGTACCCCGCCTACGCCTGGCTGCGGGAGCACGCCCCCGTCCACCGGACGACGCTGCCCAGCGGGGTCGAGGCCTGGCTCGTGACCCGGTACGCGGACGCCCGGCAGGCCCTCGCCGACCAGCGGCTCTCCAAGAACCCCGCGCACCACGACGAGTCCCCGCACGCGAAGGGGAAGACCGGCATCCCCGGCGAGCGCAAGGCCGAGCTGATGACGCATCTGCTCAACATCGACCCGCCGGACCACACCCGGCTGCGACGGCTCGTCTCGAAGGCCTTCACCCCGCGCCGGGTCGCCGAGTTCGCCCCGCGGGTGCAGGAGCTCACGGACCGGCTCATCGACGCCTTCGCCGAGAAGGGGAGCGCCGACCTCATCCACGAGTTCGCCTTCCCGCTCCCCATCTACGCGATCTGCGACCTGCTCGGCGTGCCGCCGGAGGACCAGGACGACTTCCGGGACTGGGCCGGGATGATGATCCGGCACGGCGGGGGCCCGCGCGGCGGGGTCGCCCGGTCGGTGAAGAAGATGCGCGGCTACCTCGCCGAGCTGATCCACCGCAAGCGCGAAGAGCCGGGGGACGATCTCATTTCGGGGCTCATCAAGGCCTCCGACCACGGCGAGCACCTCACCGAGAACGAGGCCGCCGCCATGGCCTTCATCCTGCTGTTCGCCGGCTTCGAGACGACCGTCAACCTCATCGGCAACGGCGTCTACCAGCTGCTGCGCCACCCCGGGCAGCGCGCGCGGCTCCAGGCCTCGCTGGCCGCCGGGGAGACCGGCCTCCTGGAGACCGGCATCGAGGAACTGCTGCGGTACGACGGGCCCGTGGAGATGGCCACGTGGCGGTACGCGACGCGGGCGCTGACCATCGGCGGGCAGGAGATCCCGGCGGGCGACCCGGTGCTCGTGGTGCTCGCCGCCGCCGACCGGGACCCGGAGCGGTTCGACGGGCCGGACACGCTCGACCTCGCCCGGCGCGACAACCAGCACCTCGGCTACGGACACGGCATCCACTACTGCCTGGGCGCGCCGCTCGCCCGCCTCGAAGGACAGACGGCGCTCGCGACCCTGCTGACCCGGCTGCCGGACCTGCGACTTGCCGCCGATCCGGCCGAACTGCGGTGGCGCGGCGGGCTCATCATGCGGGGGTTGCGCACGCTTCCGGTGGAGTTCTCCCCTTCCGTACCGGTCCTGGCTACTGATGTGCCATCAGAAATGTGATCTTCGTGTGATCGTGGCGCCATCGACTTGTGACGGGCGTTCGAATGCGGCTACGTTTCCCGGCAGTCTCAGCCGTCACGCGAAAGGCGCTCTTATGCGTTCCGGGAACGGACGACACCGTCGCCCCCGTCAGGCCCCCGCCATCGTCGTCGCCGCGGGCGTGACCGGATCCGCCATGGCACTGCCGTTGCTCGCCACCGGATCCGCCTCCGCCGCCGACGCGGCCACCTGGGACCGGGTCGCCGAGTGCGAGTCCGGTGGCCAGTGGAGTGCCAACTTCGGCAACGGGATGTACGGCGGCCTTCAGTTCACCCAGGACAGCTGGGAGCGCAACGGCGGCCTCGCGTACGCACCCAGCCCCGACCTGGCCAGCCGCGCCCAGCAGATCGCGGTGGCCGAGAAGGCGCTCGCCAAGGGCAGCACCCAGTGGGCCACCTGCGCGCCGATCGCCGGCCTGACCAACGACGGGGAGCCCACCGGTGTGAACCCCGGCCCGGCCGTCGTCCCGACGGCGCCCACCGGCCCCCTTCCCGAGTCCGACCGCACCGCCGGCACCCCGACGGCCCCCGCGGGGACCGCCGGGACGACGGACCGGTCCGCCGCGTCCGCGACCCCCTCCGCGCCGGCCACGCCGACCGCGCCGGTGACCTCCGCCACGCCGACCGCGCCGGCCACGTCCACCGCGCCCGCCACGCCGACGACTCCGGGTACCCCCGGCGCGTCCGTTACGCCCGGTACGCCGGATTCATCCGGTACGCCGGGGACTGACGCGCCGTCGGCCACGCCCGGCACCGGCAAGCACCGGGGCGGGGCCGCGCCGGAGGAATCCGGCAAGACGGATGGTTCGCCCGAATCGGGTCGACACGCTTCGAATGCGGACAAGGTCGGGGAAAAGGTCGACGCCACGCCCGCGACTGACGAGACGAAGGATTCGGGCGCAACGGACAGTCAGGACACTTCGGGCGAGTACACCGTGCGACCGGGTGACAGTCTGTCCGGCATTGCGCAGGAGAACGAACTCCCCGGAGGCTGGACCGCCCTCTACGACGCCAACCGCCAGACGGTGGGCATCGATCCGAATCTCATCCTGCCTGGTCAGAGCCTTGACCTGACGGTGGGTTCGACGACGACGGCCGGTTAGTTCGCGCGCTTATGTCCGGTTCTGGGCAAGTGAGACATGGGTCTCTTCGTCCCAACTGGCGTGTCGCGTCCGCAAACTTTGCTCCCGTCGCCTCCCACCTGCACAAACACCACCCGCCGGAGGGTGGACACGGGCGATTTTTCCTCAATGAGCCTCTTTGAACTTCCGGCGGGTCTGTGGCTACGGTCGACACCGCTCGCCACCGCGGGCCCCGTCGACCGAAACGCCGAATCCTGCCGTCGGCCGATGGGAACAGTCGTCGCGCAAGCGCCGAAGGCAGGAGTGGGGGACCCAAGGTAAGTGCCGGTCCCGGCCGTTGAGACAGACGGCCGACGACCGGCTTGGGGTGAAGCCGCGTGCAAGGACACGCGGCCGGGCAACTTTCCGGCCCGAACCCGACAGCTCACCTCACAGGCGTCGGTGAGGAGAATTCCCATGCTGTTTTCCGCCAAGGGCAAACACCGCCGTCCCTCCAAGGCCACCCAGGTCGTCACCCTCGTCGGCGTCACCGGCATCGCCGTCGCCGCCCCGCTGATGACCGCGGGCACCGCCTCGGCCGCCACCTCCGCCGAATGGGACGCCGTCGCCCAGTGCGAGTCCGGCGGCAACTGGGCCATCAACACCGGCAACGGCTTCTACGGCGGCCTGCAGTTCACCAACTCCACCTGGGCCGCCTTCGGTGGCACCGCCTACGCCCCGCGCGCCGACCTGGCGTCGAAGTCCCAGCAGATCGCCGTCGCCGAGAAGGTCCTCGCCGGCCAGGGCAAGGGCGCGTGGCCGAGCTGCGGCGTCGGCCTCTCCGGTGCCTCCTACGACGGCGGCGCCGCCGAGAGCACCCCGCAGCAGAGCGAGCCCCAGCAGGCCGCCCCGAAGCAGGCCGCCCCGAAGCAGCAGGAGCGTCGCGCCGAGCAGCCGACCACCCGCAGCGAGCAGCGCAAGGCCCCCAAGACCGTCACCACCCCGACCGGCGAGAAGGTCGAGAAGGGTGACGGCGAGTACAAGGTCGTCACCGGTGACACCCTCAGCAAGATCGCCCAGGCGCACGGCGTCAAGGGCGGCTGGGCCAAGCTCTTCGAGCTGAACAAGGACGTCGTCAAGAACGCCGACCTCATCTACCCGGGTCAGCAGCTCCACCTGAAGTGAGCCCGGCGGCCCGCGTGAGTCCGGCGGCTCACGCGGCCCCGACGACCCTCCCGCGGTGACCACCCCGGTCCGGCGCGCCCTTCCCCCGTGCGCGCCGGACCGGGGTTCCCCCGTTTACGGAGAACCCGGGACCGTCCGCGGAGACCCGGGGGTCCCGGCGGTTACTGTCCAGTAGATCCGGGGCCCTTCGTCCCGGGATGCATGCCCTTGGGTCCTTTTTCGTCCCAGCGGGCGGGCGCCCGGCTGGCTGGAGCCCCCGAGCCGGTTAGGCTCTTGTCGCAAGGCCAAGCGACCCTGCACCGACCTTGCGTCACATCCAGCGTCACATCCCAGAAGGAGATGCTCGTGCCGTCCATCGACGTCGTCGTAGCCCGGGAAATCCTGGACTCCCGAGGCAACCCCACGGTCGAGGTCGAGGTCGGCCTCGACGACGGCAGCACCGGCCGTGCTGCCGTTCCGTCCGGTGCCTCCACCGGTGCCTTCGAGGCCATCGAGCTCCGCGACGGTGACCCCAACCGTTACCAGGGCAAGGGTGTCGAGAAGGCCGTCCTCGCCGTCATCGAGCAGATCGGCCCGGAGCTCGTCGGCTACGACGCCACCGAGCAGCGCCTGATCGACCAGGCCATGTTCGACCTGGACGCGACCGAGAACAAGGGCTCGCTCGGCGCCAACGCCATCCTCGGCGTCTCCCTCGCCGTCGCGCACGCCGCCTCCGAGGCCAGCGACCTCCCGCTCTTCCGCTACCTGGGCGGCCCGAACGCGCACCTGCTGCCCGTTCCGATGATGAACATCCTCAACGGCGGTTCGCACGCGGACTCCAACGTGGACATCCAGGAGTTCATGATCGCCCCGATCGGCGCGGAGTCCTTCTCCGAGGCCCTCCGCTGGGGTGCGGAGATCTACCACACCCTCAAGGGCGTCCTGAAGCGCAAGGGCCTCTCCACCGGCCTCGGCGACGAGGGCGGCTTCGCCCCGAACCTGGAGTCGAACCGCGCCGCCCTCGACCTCATCGTCGAGGCCATCAAGGAGGCCGGCTACACCCCGGGCACCGACGTCGCGCTCGCGCTCGACGTCGCCGCGTCCGAGTTCTACAAGGACGGCGCGTACGAGTTCGAGGGCAAGTCCCGCTCGGCCGCCGAGATGACCGAGTACTACGCCGAGCTGGTCGCCGCGTACCCGCTGGTCTCCATCGAGGACCCGCTGTTCGAGGACGACTGGGACGGCTGGAAGGTCATCACCGACAAGCTGGGCGACAAGGTCCAGATCGTCGGCGACGACCTCTTCGTCACCAACCCGGAGCGCCTGGCCCGCGGCATCGAGGAGGGCACCGCGAACGCCCTCCTGGTCAAGGTCAACCAGATCGGCTCGCTGACCGAGACCCTCGACGCCGTCGAGCTCGCCCAGCGCAACGGCTTCAAGTGCATGATGTCCCACCGCTCCGGCGAGACCGAGGACGTCACCATCGCCGACCTCGCCGTCGCCGTGAACTGCGGTCAGATCAAGACCGGCGCCCCGGCCCGCTCGGACCGCGTCGCCAAGTACAACCAGCTGCTGCGCATCGAGGAGATCCTCGACGACGCCGCGGTCTACGCCGGCCGCAGCGCCTTCCCGCGCTTCAAGGGCTGACCTCGCCTGACGCTGTAGTTACGTCCGTCCCCGTACTCGGTCCCGTACCGTGTGCGGGGACGTACGCGTGAACAGGGGAGGCGACACGACATGGCCGCGAAGGACCGGGACCGGTTCTCGACCGCGACCCGGATCAGACTGCTCGGCGAGCAGACCGCCGCCCGTGTCTACCGCTCCCAGACCCGCCGTCAGGCCCGCCGCTCCCGGCTCACCGGCCGCGCGGCCTTCCTCGCCCTCGTGGTCTGCTCCCTCGTCGTGGCGCTCGCCTACCCGATGCGGAGCTACGTCTCCCAGCAGGGCGAGATCGCCGAACAGGAGCGCAGGGCCGCCGAGGCCGCCCGGCGGGTCGAGGAGCTGAAGGACGAGAAGGCCCGCCTCCAGGACCCGGCCTACGTCCGCCGCCTCGCCCGCGAGCACCTGCACTACGTGATGCCCGGCGAGACCGGCTTCACCGTGAACGACCCCGACGCGGAGCGACGGCCCCGCGCCGACCAGGGCGCGGCCGACCGCCCCTGGTACGACAACCTCTGGGACGGCGTCGACCACGCCGACCGTCCCTGACCCCTCCTCCGCGACACACGAGCAAGGCAGACATGGAAACGCCCCCTCCGCAGACCGAACGCACCGAGCCCACCGAGAAGGACATCGCCGCCTTCGAGCTCCAGCTCGGCCGCCCGCCCCGCGGCCTGCGCGCCATCGCGCACCGCTGCCCGTGCGGCAACCCGGACGTCGTCGAGACCGCGCCCCGGCTCCCCGACGGCACGCCGTTCCCCACCACGTACTACCTGACCTGCCCCCGGGCGGCCTCGGCCATCGGCACCCTGGAGGCCAACGGGGTCATGAAGGAGATGCAGGCCCGGCTCGCCACCGACCCGGAACTGGCCGCCGCCTACCGGGCCGCGCACGAGGACTACATCGCGCGCCGTGACGCCATCGAGGTCCTGGAGGGCTTCCCGAGCGCCGGCGGCATGCCGGACCGGGTCAAGTGCCTGCACGTCCTCGTCGGCCACTCGCTGGCCGCGGGCCCGGGCGTGAACCCGTTCGGCGACGAGGCGCTCGCGATGCTGCCGGAGTGGTGGGCGAAGGGCCCCTGCGTGAACCCGTGCACCGACGAAGGGAAGTCCTCGGAATGACCCGGGTCGCCGGAATCGACTGCGGTACGAACTCCATCCGCCTCCTCGTCGCCGACGTCCACCCGGACACGGGCGAGCTGATCGAGCTGGACCGGCGGATGACGATCGTCCGGCTCGGCCAGGGCGTCGACAAGACGGGCCGGCTCGCGCCCGAGGCCCTGGAGCGGACCTTCGCGGCCTGCCGCGAGTACGCGGCGGTCATCAAGGAACTGGGCGCCGAGCGGCTCCGCTTCGTCGCCACCTCCGCCTCCCGTGACGCCGAGAACCGCGCGGACTTCGTGAACGGGGTCGTGGAGATCCTGGGCGTCGAGCCCGAGGTCATCACCGGCGACCAGGAGGCCGAGTTCTCCTTCACCGGCGCCACCGGCGAGCTGCACGGGGACGACCGGCGCCTCGTCGTGGACATCGGCGGCGGCTCCACCGAGTTCGTGGTCGGCAACAAGCACGTCGAGGCCGCCCGCTCCGTCGACATCGGCTGCGTCCGGCTCACCGAGCGGCACGTCCGGCACGACCCGCCGACCGCCGAGGAGGTCGCCGCGATCCGCGCCGACGTCCGTACCGCGCTCGACCTGGCCGCCGAGGCCGTGCCGATCGACACGGCGGAGACCCTCGTCGGGCTCGCCGGCTCCGTCACCACGGTCGCCGCGATCGCCCTCGGACTTCCCGAGTACGACTCCGAGAAGGTCCACCACTCCCGGGTCTCCGCCGCCCAGGTCGCCGAGGTGACCGAGCGGCTCCTCGCCTCCACCCACGACGAGCGGGCCGCGATCCCCGTCATCCACCCCGGCCGGGTCGACGTGATCATCGCCGGGGCGCTCGTCCTGCGGGAGATCGTGGAGCGCGTCGGGGCCCGCGAGGTCGTCGTCAGCGAGCACGACATTCTCGATGGGATCGCCCTATCCGTGGCATAGCGGGCTCCTATCGAGCCCCCCGGCGACACCCCGTCGGAAAAGGTTCGTGAAGTTCTTCACAAGGAAAAGGGCCCCGATGGCGCCCGAGGAAGGTCTTTAGGCCCTCCGAGGGGTGCCCCGGGGCCCTTTCGCAGGTCCGGAGGCCGATTCGCTCGATGTTTCCATCGTGTGAAGCGGGGCTCCGGTTCAGCGTTAACGGAGGCTCTCCAGGCCAGTTCACGGGGGGTGAACAACGTTCACCAGTGCACCCCGGTTCCTTTGCACCACCATGACGTGGATCACGTGGGCGGCGGAGTGTAGCAGAGGTCTCCTCAAAGCTTGTGAAGGGGCGCACGAGCACCCCCCTCGGGAGGGGTGGATACTCGATGCCATGAGCACCACGGAGCGTCCCAGGATCCTCGTAGTAGGCGGCGGGTACGTAGGCCTGTACGCAGCTCGGCGCATCCTCAAGAAGATGCGCTACGCGGAGGCGACCGTCACGGTCGTCGACCCGCGGTCGTACATGACCTACCAGCCCTTCCTCCCCGAAGCCGCCGCCGGCAGCATCTCGCCGCGCCACGTCGTCGTCCCGCTGCGACGCGTCGTGCGCGGAGCGGAGGTGCTCACCGGCCGGGTCACCACCATCGACCAGGACCGCAAGGTCGCCACGATCGCGCCGCTCGTCGGCGAGGCGTACGAGCTGCCGTTCGACTACCTGGTCATCTCGATGGGCGCGGTCTCGCGCACCTTCCCGATCCCCGGCCTCGCCGAGCAGGGCATCGGCATGAAGGGCATCGAGGAGGCCATCGGCCTGCGCAACCACGTCCTCGAGCAGCTCGACAAGGCCGACTCGACCACCGACGAGGAGGTCCGCCGCAAGGCCCTGACCTTCGTCTTCGTCGGCGGTGGCTTCGCCGGCGCCGAGACGATCGGCGAGGTCGAGGACATGGCCCGCGACGCCGCGAAGTACTACCAGAACGTGTCGCGCGAGGACATGCGCTTCATCCTGGTCGACGCGGCCGACAAGATCCTTCCCGAGGTCGGCCCCAAGCTCGGCCAGTACGGCAAGGAGCACCTGGAGTCCCGCGGGATCGAGATCTACCTCGAGACCTCCATGGACTCCTGCGTCGACGGCCACGTCGTGCTGAAGAACGGCCTCGAGGTCGACTCCAACACGATCGTCTGGACCGCCGGCGTGAAGCCGAACCCGGCGCTCGCCCGCTTCGGTCTGCCGCTCGGCCCCCGCGGCCACGTGGACTGCAACGAGAAGCTCCAGGTCAAGGGCATGGACTACGTCTGGGCCGCGGGCGACAACGCCCAGGTCCCGGACATGGCCGCGATCAAGGCCGGCGTCCCGGCCGAGCGCGCCTGGTGCCCGCCGAACGCCCAGCACGCCCTGCGCCAGGCCAAGGTCCTCGGCGACAACGTGGTGGCCGGCATGCGCGGCTTCCCGCAGAAGGAGTACAGCCACGCCAACAAGGGCGCGGTGGCCGGACTCGGTCTGCACAAGGGCGTCGCCATGATCGTCATGGGCAAGATGAAGATCAAGCTCAAGGGCCGTCTCGCCTGGTACATGCACCGTGGCTACCACGGCATGGCGATGCCGACCTTCAACCGCAAGATCCGCGTCTTCGCCGACTGGACCCTCGGCATGTTCCTCAAGCGCGAGGTCGTGTCGCTCGGCGCCATGGAGACGCCGCGCGAGGAGTTCTACGAGGCGGCCAAGCCCGCCCCGGCGCCGGCCGCCCCGGCGCAGGAGAAGGCCAAGGCCTCGTAAGGCCCCCGTAGCAGCAGTAACAGCAGTACACGCAAGGCCGTAAAAGGGCCGTCCGCCATCCGTGGTGCGGACGGCCCTTCGCGTGTTTTGCCGACTCGTTGCGCCGATTCGGGAGTGCGACGCCTACGGACGGTGTTCCCTTGGTGACGAACATTTCTGGGGCACGAAGATCACGGAGGTGTGCACCATGGCCGACGCCGCGTCGCGGCTGACGACTCTCGCCGAGGAACTCCTCGGCGGACCGCTCCCGGTCCGTCTGCGAGCCTGGGACGGCAGCGAGGCCGGTCCGGTCGGCGGTCCCGTCCTGATCGTCCGCGACCGCCGGGCCCTGCGGAGGATGATCTGGAAGCCCGGCGAACTGGGCCTCGCCCGCGCCTGGGTGGCCGGCGAGCTCGACGTCGAGGGAGACCTCTACGGGCTCCTGGACAGCCTCTCCGGCCTCCTGTGGGAGCGCGGCGAGGAGACCAGGAGCCTGCTGGACTCCGTACGCGACCCCAAGCTGCGCGCCGCCGCCCGTGCCCTGCTGCGGATCGCCGGTCCCCTCCCGCCGCCGAAGCCCCCGGCCGAGGAGATGCGCGGCCGCAGCGGCAACCGGCACAGCAAGCGCCGCGACAAGCAGGCGATCAGTCACCACTACGACGTGGGCAACGACTTCTACGAGCTGGTCCTCGGCCCCTCGATGGTCTACTCGTGCGCGTACTGGACGCCGGACGGCACCCTGGAGGACGCCCAGCGCGACAAGCTGGACCTCATCGCCCGCAAGCTGAACCTCAAGGAGGGCGACCGGCTCCTCGACGTGGGCTGCGGCTGGGGCTCCATGGCCGTCCACGCCGCCCGCGAGTACGGCGCCCAGGTCGTCGGCGTCACCCTCTCCCGCGAGCAGGCCGCCTACGCCCGCAAGCGGATCGCCGACGAGGGCCTCACCGACCTGATCGAGATCCGCGTCCAGGACTACCGGGACGTCACCGACGGCCCGTACGACGCGATCTCCTCGATCGGCATGGCCGAACACGTCGGCGCCGTGAAGTACCGGGAGTACGCCGACACCCTGTACGGCCTCCTCAAGCCCGGCGGACGGCTCCTGAACCACCAGATCTCCCGGCGCCCCGAGCCCGACGAGGAGGCCTACGAGGTCGACGCCTTCATCGACGCGTACGTCTTCCCCGACGGCGAACTCGCCCCCATGGGCCGCACCCTGACGACCCTGGAGGACGCCGGCTTCGAGGTCCGGGACGTGGAGGCGATCCGCGAGCACTACGCGCTGACCCTGCGCCGCTGGGTGGCCAACCTGGAGGCCGACTGGGACCGGGCGGTCCGGCTCACCTCGCCCGGCCGGGCCCGCATCTGGCGGCTCTACATGGCGGCCTCGGCGGTCTCCTTCGAGCGCAACCGGATCGGCGTGAACCAGTTCCTCGCCGTGAAGACCCCGGCCTCGGGGGCGAGCGGCACGGCGCTGCGGCCGCGCGTCTGGCAGGAGTGAGAACACGAAGGGCCGGCCTCCCCGTCGGGGAGACCGGCCCTTCGCGCATCCGCTACTCGGCCTTGATGGCGGAGAGCATGTTCAGCTTGGCGGCGCTCCGGGCCGGCCACAGGGAGGCGAGGACGCCGACCAGGGCGGCCAGGGCCAGGAAGACGCCGACGCGGTCCCACGGGACGACCAGGGCGTAGCCCGGCAGGCTGCTCTCGAAGGTCTTGCCGATGGCCCAGGCGAGGAAGGTGCCGAGGCCGATGCCGACGACCGCGCCGAACACCGAGATGACGACGGCCTCCAGACGGACCATCCGCTTCACCCGGCGCCGGTCGAGACCGATCGCCCGGATCATGCCGATCTCCTGCTGCCGCTCGAAGACGGACATCGCGAGGGTGTTGACGACACCGAGGACGGCGATGATCAGGGCCATCGCGAGCAGGCCGTACATGATGTTCAGCAGGAGGTTGATCTGCCCGCCGAAGGTGTCGCGGATGTCCTTCTGGTCGAGGACGGTGATGGCCGGGTTGTCACCCATGGCCTTGGCGAGCGCCCGCTCGTTCGTGTCGCTCGGGCCGCCGTCGGTGGAGACGAAGATCTGCGGGATGTACGGCTGCGGGTCGTGCGCGTCGAGGATCTTCGCGTCCACGAGGACGGGGGAGAGGAACTCGCTGTCCTCGTAGATCGCGCCGACGGTCAGCGCGCCCTTCTTCTTGTCGAGGTACTCGACCGGGACGCTGGAGCCGACCTTCAGGCCGCGGCTCGCGGCGGTCTTGTCCGCGACGGCGATCCTTCCCTCGCCCAGGGACGCCAGCGAACCGTTCACGACCTCGACCTTGAGGACCTTCTCGATGTCGCCGGGGGTGACGCCGGAGGCCGAGACGTACTTCCCCTTGAGGTCGAAGGCACCGGCCTGCTGCGGGGAGACCGCGGTGACGCCCGGGGCCTTCTCCAGGGCCGTCAGGGCCTCCTGCGACAGGCCGCCGCCGCTGGCCATGGTGACCATGTAGTCGGCCCTGATCTGGTCGACGGTCATCTTGTCCAGAGCCTGGCCGGCGCTGACGCCGATCACCGACAGGCCGGTGACCAGGGTGAGGCCGATCGCGAGCGCGGAGGCGGTGGCGCCGGTGCGGCGCGGGTTGCGGACCGCGTTGAGGCCGGCGAGCTTGCCGGAGATCCCGAAGGCCTTCACGAAGAAGGGGCGGATCAGGGCGATCACGGGCCGCGACAGGAACGGGATGAGGATGATGACGCCGATGAGGGTGGCGAAGGCGCCGCCCGCGATGGTCATGCGGCCCTCGTCGCCGCCGGCGTTCGCGCCGAGCACGATGAGGACGGCACCGATCGCGGTGATCGCGGCGCCGATCGAGTTCCGCACGACCAGGGACTTGGCGGTGGGGGTGGCGTGGACGCTGTTCATCGCGGCGACCGGCGGGATCTTCGCGGCCCGGCGGCCGGGCAGCCAGGCGGCCAGCATGGTGATGACGACGCCGACGCCGAAGGCGGCCACGGCCGGGGTGGCACCGAGGACCAGGTCGCCGTCCGGGACCTTCATGTCGAAGGCGGCCATGCCGGAGCGCAGGGCCACGGCGAGCCCGATGCCGAGGACGTACCCGACGGCGGAGGCGAGCACGCCGACGATGCCGGCCTCGGCCAGAACGGAGCGGGTGATCTGCCTGCGCGAGGCGCCGACCGCGCGCATCAGGGCCAGTTCCTTGGTGCGCTGGGCGACCAGCATGGTGAAGGTGTTGGAGATCAGGAAGATCCCGACGAAGAGCGCGATGCCGGCGAAGCCCAGGAGGACCTGGTTGAGGGCGCCGAGGCCGGCCTCGATGTCCTTGGCCTGCTGGTCGGCGAGGGCCTGGCCGGTCTGTGCGGTGGCCGCCTTCGGGACCACCTTCAGGACCTCGTCACGGAGCTTCTCGGCGTCGGCGCCGGGGGCCGCCGTGACGTTCAGGTCGGAGTAGTAGCCGGCCTTCAGGTAGAGCTTCTGGGCGACGGGGGCGTCGAAGACGACGAGGCTGCCGCCCGCGTTGACGGCGCCGTCCTCCGTGGTGAAGACGCCGGAGAGGGTGAACTCCTTCACCGGACCGTTGGTGGCGACCCGGACCCGGTCGCCGACCTTGTAGCCGCCCTTGTCGGCGGTGTCCTTGTCGAGGGCGACCTGGTCGGCCCGGGTGGGGCCGTTTCCGGTGGTGAAGGCGAGGGCCGGGTCCTTGCCGTCCTTGCCGGGGGCGAAGTTGGTGCCCTTGTTGGACCAGCCGACGCCGATCAGCTTGCCGTTCTTGTCCGGCACGCCGGCGAAGCCGTCGACGCGCGGCGAGACGGCGGTGACGCCGTCGAGCTCGGCGACGTCGTCGACGGTCCGCTGGGAGAGGCCGGGGTTCTTGACGGCCTCCTCCGGGTTCGGCCGCAGGCTGACCGCGACGGCCACGTCGTCGTAGCTCTTCGCCGACTGGTTGCGGAAGGCCTGGGAGAGGGTGTCGGTGAAGACGAGGGTGCCGGAGACGAAGGCCACGCCGAGCATCACGGCGAGGACGGTCATCAGCAGTCTCGCCTTGTGCGCGAGGACGTTGCGCAGGGCGGTACGGAACATGGGTGGGTCCTGGAGTTCGAGGGGGCGACGGGGCGGGGGCGGCTCGGGGCCGCGTCAGCTCGGGGCCGCGTCAGCTCGTACGGCCCTTGGCGTCGAAGGCCTTCATGCGGTCGAGGACGCCGTCCGCCGTCGGGCGCAGCATCTCGTCGACGATCCGGCCGTCCGCGAGGAAGATCACGCGGTCCGCGTAGGAGGCGGCCACCGCGTCGTGGGTGACCATGACGACGGTCTGGCCCAGCTCCCGCACCGAGTTGCGCAGGAAGCCGAGGACCTCGGCGCCCGAGCGGGAGTCCAGGTTTCCGGTGGGCTCGTCGCCGAAGATGATCTCGGGGCGGGAGGCGAGGGCGCGGGCCACGGCCACGCGCTGCTGCTGGCCGCCGGAGAGCTCGGTGGGGCGGTGCTTGAGGCGGCCGGAGAGGCCGAGCATGTCGATGACCTGCTGGACCCACTCCTTGTCGGGCTTGCGGCCCGCGATGTCCATCGGCAGCGTGATGTTCTCCAGGGCCGTCAGCGTCGGCAGCAGGTTGAAGGCCTGGAAGATGAAGCCGATCTTGTCCCGGCGCAGCTGGGTGAGCTGCTTGTCCTTCAGGGTGGAGAGCTCCGTCTCGCCGATCCGGACCGAGCCGGAGGAGAAGGAGTCCAGGCCGGCGACGCAGTGCATGAGCGTCGACTTGCCGGAGCCGGAAGGGCCCATGATCGCGGTGAACTCGCCCTGCCGGAAGTCCACGGTGACATGGTCGAGCGCGACCACCTGGGTCTCGCCGTGTCCGTAGACCTTCGTGAGATCCGTGGCGCGGGCGGCCACCGCGGTGGCGCGGGACACGGTGGGGGTGGTGGTCACGGGGGGACTCCTGTCACTGCGACTGCGATTCGGGAACCCCTCCATCGTGTCGAGCGTTCCGGCCCCGGTCGTCCGCCCACATGCCCGTTCCGGGGGCAGTCTCGAGTCTGACCGGGGGGTCGCTCCGTCCTCCTGAGGTATGACGGCGCCCCTGAGGGACGCCGTCGTGTCGACGTGACAGAAGTGCGACGACTTTTCGTCATTCCAGGGGGTGCGGCTTTGCGCCTGCGACCCCCGTCACAGTTTGGCGGAAGGGCCCCCACCTGCACTGACGCACCCTCAGACGTCAATAAAATAAGACAACATCGGACCGACGTTCCGCTGATCGGGGGAAACCGTCCCGATAGGCTCATGTGCCAACGCGGAGCTTCGCGGCGACGCCCGGATGGTGGAATGCAGACACGGCGAGCTTAAACCTCGCTGGCCTTCGGGCCGTACCGGTTCGAGTCCGGTTCCGGGCACCACGGTTCGCCCCTACGGCAGCCGGTCCAGCAGCCAGGAGCCGTACTCCTTGGAGAGGAGCGGGCCGACCGTGGCCCCGCCCGTCAGGGTCTCGTCGGCGATTCCGTCGCCCAGACCGTCGTCCACGCCCTCGTCGGCGCACCGCAGGAACAGCGGACGCGTCGGCCGTTCGCCCATGCGGCTCAGCTCGGCCTCGTCCTCCAGCTCCGGGGCGGCGGCGTTGTGGGAGAAGAAGACGCCCGTCCGGTGGTCCATCCGTTGGTACTCCATGCCCGCGAGGGCGTAGCGGGCGGCGAGGGCGCCCTGCCCGGTGCCGCCGACGACCAGCGGCACGTCACCGGTGAGTTCCGCGAGCGCGCGCACGACGGTGTTCTGGACGGTCCCGCCGTCACCGGTCATGGAGCCGTCGGCGGGCAGGCCCAGCAGGATCAGGTCGTGGCCGCGCGCCTTCAGCTCCGAGAGGAGCGGGTACGCGTCGTGCTCCGCGCGCGCGGCGAGGTCGGCGAGCTCGACGCCGGCGTCGCCGACCAGGAGCACGGGCCTGGTGAGGCGCGTGTGCGCGGTGAAGACCCAGGCGGTCGCGTTGCGCAGGGTCCAGGTCTCGTTCGGTTCTGCGGTCATGGGGGCGAGCCTGGCGGAGCGACGGCCTCCACCACCGATGAAGATCGAAAACTTACGGGAAAAGATCCTCCCCGAGCACTAGGGAGTTTCTTTTGCCTACGCATTACTCTTGACGCAAGACCGCGCCGCGCGGTCTTGCCATGGAGGAGTGAGATGAGGAGCAGCAACCCGGTCTTCTCGCGACGGGGGTTCAGCCGCGACGCGGGCCACGCGGGCTTCAACGCGCAGCAGCCGCAGGCCGGGGGCCCCGCCGTGGGAACCAACCCGTACGCCACGGGCAACCCCTACGCCCAGGACGCGGCGAACCCGTACGCGACCAACCCGTACGCCCCGCAGGACACCCGGCTCGGCGCCCCGCAGCAGGCCCGCGGCAACGTGATGACGATCGACGACGTCGTGAGCCGTACGGCCATGACGCTCGGCACGGTCGTGGTCACCGCCGTCCTGTCCTGGCTGCTGCTCCCGGTCGACCCGGCGAACCTCGGCAAGTCGTACGGCATCGCCATCGGCGCCGGTCTGGTCGCCCTGGTCCTGTCGCTGGTGCAGTCCTTCAAGCGCAAGCCGTCGCCGGCGCTGATCCTGGGCTACGCCGCCTTCGAGGGCGTCTTCCTCGGCGTGATCTCCGCCGCCGTCTCGACGTACATCGCCGACGGTGTGGTCATCCAGGCGGTCCTGGGCACGATGGCGGTCTTCGCCGGTGTGCTCATCGCCTACAAGATGGGCTGGATCCGCGTCACCCGCCGTTTCTACGGCTTCGTGATGGCCGCCGCGATGGGCTTCGTGCTGCTCATGGCGGTCAACCTGCTGTTCTCGATCTTCGGCGGCGGTGACGGCCTCGGCTTCCGCAGCGGCGGCCTCGGCATCGTCTTCGGCATCGTCGGCATCATCCTCGGTGCCTGCTTCCTCGCCCTCGACTTCAAGCAGGTCGAGGACGGCGTGACCTACGGCGCGCCGCGCGAGGAGGCCTGGCTGGCCGCCTTCGGTCTCACCATGACCCTGGTGTGGATCTACCTGGAGATGCTGCGTCTGCTGTCGATCCTCCAGGGCGACGACTGACGCACCCCCCGACTCGGGGGGAAGGGCCCGTCCGGCTTCGTGCCGGGCGGGCCCTTCCGCGTTCTCAGGGGCGGGCCGCGTCGAGGAGGACGCGGGCCGCAGCCTTCGCCTGGGCGGCCGGCTCCGGGGAGCCGGTGATGCCCGCGACGGCCATGGCGCCGTTGGCGAGCAGGGCCAGCTGGTCGGCGAGGACGGGCGGGGCGCCGAGGGCGTCCGTCTGCTCGGCGAAGTACGCCCGCAGGGCCTCCTTGTGGTCGCGGGCGATCGCGGCGACCGCCGGGGCGACCCCGCCGAGCTCCCCGAAGGCGTTGATGAACGCGCAGCCGCGGAACCCGGGCTCGGCGAACCAGCCGGCCAGCCAGTCGAAGACCGCGAGCGCCCGCTCGTACGGCCCTTCCGCGGTCCGCGCGCCATGGTCGGCGAGCGCCGTCCGCACGGCCTCGTCACGGCGCCGCAGGACGGCCTCGACCAGCAGGTCCTTGGACGGGAAGACCTGATAGAGCCGCTTCAGCGAGACCCCTGAGGCGGTGCGGAGGGCGTCCATGCCGACGGCCTGCACCCCCCGCTCGTCGAAGAGCCGCTCCGCGGTGTCGAGCAGCTTCAGCTCGGCCGTCTCCGCGTCCATCGTCCGATCACCCCTTGCGTGGAGAACCATCGTTCTCCTAGTCTACAGGGCATCGGGAGAACGACCGTTCTCCCGATCGGGAACGACCACGGGGAGACACCCATGTCCGCCTTCGCCCTGCGCGCCCGCACCACCACCGTCGACGGGCTCGACGTCTTCTACCGGGAGGCCGGAGACCCGGCCGCCCCCACCCTCGTCCTGCTGCACGGCTTCCCGTCCAGCTCGCACATGTACCGGGGGCTCATCGCCGAGCTCGCCGACGAGTACCACCTGATCGCCCCGGACCACATCGGCTTCGGCGCCTCCGCCGCACCGGCCGTCGAGGACTTCGAGTACAGCTTCGAGAAGCTCACCGAGATCACCCTCGGGCTCCTCGACCGTCTGGGCGTGGAGAGGTTCGCGCTCTACATCCAGGACTACGGCGCGCCGATCGGGCTGCGGATCGCCTCCCGGCACCCCGAGCGCGTCACCGCGATCGTCAGCCAGAGCGGCAACGCCTACACGGAGGGGTTCACGCCCTTCTGGGACGTGCTCTTCGCCCATGCCCGGGACCGGGCGGCGCACGAGGCGGACGTACGGGAGCTGCTGACCGCCGGGGCCACCCGCTGGCAGTACACCCACGGCGTGCCCGCCGACCGGCTCGACCGGATCTCCCCCGAGACCTGGACCCTGGACCAGGCCGGCCTCGACCGGCCCGGCAACAAGGAGATCCAGCTCCAGCTCTTCTGGGACTACCAGTTCAACCTGGACGGCTACCCGGCCTTCCAGGAGTACTTCCGCACCCACCGGCCGCCGCTGCTCGCGGCCTGGGGGCGCGGCGACGAGATCTTCGGGCCGGCCGGGGCGGAGGCCTTCGCCCGGGACCTGCCCGAGGCCGAGATCCACCTCCTGGACGCCGGGCACTTCGCCCTGGAGACGCACGGCGAGGAGATCGCCGGACTCGTCCGCGACTTCCTCGGCCGGCACGTGAAGTGACCCGTTGGCAGGGGGCCCGGGCGGGCGCGTAGGGTCGCGGGGTGCACGATACGAGTGAACTGACCGCCGCCGTCGAGCGGTTCGCCGACCGGCTGCGGTCCGCTCCCCAGAGCCGCCTCCGGCAGGCCGCGGCGGCCGAAGGGCTGGCCCTCGCCCGCGAGTTGGCGGTGCGCGCCCAGCGCGCCGAGAACCCCGACCGGGAGCCGAGGATCATGCCGGACGCGGGCCTGTTCGCGGTGGGCGACCAACTCGCCGTCGCAGGGAACGATCTGGCCGAGGTCCTGCGAACGGCCCCGGCCGGCTCCTGCGAGGGAGAGCTGGACGAGGCCGTGAGGCTGGTACGAGAGGCCATGGGGCGCGCGGGGCTGTAGGGAGCCGTCCGGGCCGCCTTGCGGGCCTGTGGGGCGACTGCGGGCCTACAGGGAGGCGATCACGCGGTCCGCGAGGATGTAGACGTTCTCCTCGTCCGTGTCGCCGTACGAGAAGGTCAGGGCGAAGGCGCCCGAGACGCCCGAGCCGCCAAGCAGGACCGGAGTGTGGCCCGCGCGCAGGGCCTCGGCGAGGCGCTCCGCGGTCTCGCGGTGGCCGGGGGTCATGCAGAGCGTGGTGCCGTCCGCGAAGACGTACACGTCGAGGGTGCCGAGCGGGCCGGGGCGGACGTCGGTGAGCGCGGTGCGGGTGTCCGCGAGCTCCTCCAGGCGGGCCACCGTCCGCTCGTGGTCGGTGACCACGGGCGTCTGCACCGGCACGAAGTCCGGGTGCGAGGGGTGCCGGCGGCGGGCCGCGGCCAGCTCCGCCGAGTCCTCGGGGTACTCGTCGAAGGAGTCCAGCGCCTCGGGGCCGTCCAGCGCGGCGGCCTCCGCCTCCATGGCCTCCAGGGCCATCGCCTCCAGGCCCACGAAGTCGGCCTGGCGCGGCACGAAGAAGGTGCCGTCGTCGGCCGGGCCGCCCAGACCGCCCAGCAGGGAGGGGGCGTCGGCCGCGTCACGGGCCTCCTGTGCGGCCCAGAAGGCGCGCGCCTCCGCGAGCTCGCGCTCGCGCTCCTCGGCCAGCGCCTCGGCGACCGCGGCCCGTATCTCGGCGGCGGGCGAGGTGCGGGCGGCCGGAACCGTCCCGCCGTGACCGGCGGCCAGCTCGCCCCGGAGGGCGGTGACCTCCTTGCGGAGACCGTGGACGGCGTGCAGGGCAGCAGCGCCCACGGCCGTGGCAGCGGCCGTGGTCAGCAGCAGGGCAAGAGACATGGCGCTCACTGACGTACTCCCGATTCCGAGTCGATCCCCCGACTTCCTACATCAGCTTGTCCCGGGGTGGTGCCCGCTGTCAGTGCATTACGTCACGAATTGGACAGGTATTTCTGCCAGGCGTTTAGTCCCTAAATGGCTCTGACCTGGGAAAACGAACTCCCCCGGGATGTAGGTCACATCCTGGGGGAGATTCGGTCACGGCTCGGACGCGGCGTGGTTGACGCGCTCGGTCCGTGGAGAGCGGGGGCTCAGCTCGGGCGCTCGGTCAGCTCAGTCGCTCGATGACCATGGCCATGCCCTGGCCGCCGCCGACGCACATGGTCTCCAGACCGAACTGCTTGTCGTGGAACTGGAGGCTGTTGATCAGCGTGCCGGTGATCCGGGCGCCGGTCATGCCGAAGGGGTGGCCGACGGCGATGGCGCCACCGTTGACGTTCACCTTGTCCAGGTCCAGGCCCAGGTCCTGGTAGGACGGGATGACCTGGGCGGCGAAGGCCTCGTTGATCTCGGCGAGGTCGATGTCGCCGATCGTCAGGCCGGCGCGCTTGAGGGCCTGCTTCGAGGCCTCGACCGGGCCGAGGCCCATGATCTCGGGGGAGAGGCCGGAGACGCCGGTGGAGACGATCCGGGCCAGCGGGGTCAGACCGAGCTCGCGGGCCTTGGTGTCGGACATGATCACGAGCGCGGCGGCGCCGTCGTTCAACGGGCAGCAGTTGGCGGCGGTGACCAGGCCGTCGGGGCGGAAGACCGGCTTGAGGCCCTGCACGCCCTCCAGGGTGACGCCCGCGCGCGGGCCGTCGTCCGCGGAGACGACCGTGCCGTCCGGCAGCGTCACCGGGGTGATCTCGCGCTCCCAGAAGCCGTTCTTGATGGCCTGCTCGGCGAGGTTCTGCGACCGTACGCCGAACTCGTCCATCTCCTGGCGGCTGATGCCCTTCCAGCGGGCCAGGTTCTCCGCGGTCTGGCCCATCGCGATGTACGCGTCCGGGACGAGGCCGTCCTCGCGCGGGTCGTGCCAGGTGGAGCCCTCGGACTCCGCGACGGCCTTCGTACGGGCCTCCGCCTCGGCGAAGAGCGGGTTGTGCGTGTCGGGCAGGGAGTCCGAGTTGCCCTTCACGAAGCGGGACACCATCTCGACGCCGGCCGAGATGAAGACGTCGCCCTCGCCCGCCTTGATCGCGTGCAGCGCCATGCGGGAGGTCTGCAGCGAGGAGGAGCAGTAACGGGTGATCGTGCAGCCCGGCAGGTGGTCCATGCCCATCTGCACGGCGACGATCCGGCCCAGGTTGTTGCCCTGCTCGCCGCCGGGGAGGCCGCAGCCGAGCATCAGGTCGTCAATGTCGCGCGGGTCCAGCTCCGGCACCTTCGCCAGGGCGGCCTGGACGATGGTCGCGGTGAGGTCGTCCGGCCGCAGGTCCTTGAGGGAGCCCTTGAAGGCCCGGCCGATGGGCGAGCGGGCGGTCGAGACGATCACGGCTTCGGGCATCACGGCTCCATGAGGGTGCGGAGTGAGCGGGCTGAAAGGGAAGTTACCCGTACGTACCGCACGGGTCACCGCTTGGACGGTGTGACACGGACCTCTTTTCTAAGCGAGCGCTCAGTCGCGGAGTCCCCGCGTGCGCGCGCCTGCGGGGCGGTGCCCCGCCCACCTCCGTTGTGGGCATGCGTTCCGCCGGGGCGGAACGGGTGGGCACAACGGAACGGCGCCCTTTGCCGGCGCCAGAGGCTTTCGCGCCCTGACCCGCACCACTGGGTGCGCCGCCCTTGGGAGTGCGGGTCCAGGCACAGAAGGCGGAGCGCGCCCGCAGAGGCGCCGTCCCGTGTGCCCACCCGTCCCGCCCCAGCGGGACGATTGCCCACACGGCGGTGAACGGGGGCACCGCCCCGGTGGGTGTGGACCGCAGCGGGGCGGGTCATGTCTGGACGTCCTCCGGGGAAGGTTCCGGGGGGACCGGGAGGCGGCGTCGGCGGCGGTGCTTCAGGAGGGCCCACGGAGCCCGCGCCCCCGTGACCTCCGTCCCCGCCTCCCGTACCGCCTCCGCCGCCGCCTTCGCCACCGGCAGCATGTTCTCCCGCCGCTCCGGCTCCAGCCGGTCCGCTTCCGGCCAGACGCCCAGCGCGGCGCAGAGCGTCGGCAGGACGGCCATCGCCGCCGTCGCGTACCCCTCCGCCGAGGGGTGGAAGCTGTCGATCCCGAACATCTCGCGCGGGTTCGCCGCGAACTCGGGCCCGAGGAGGTCGCCGAGCGACACGGTCCGGCCACCCTGCTCCACGACCACGATCGTCTGCGCCGCCGCCAGCTGTCGCGAGGCCCGCCGGGCCAGCCAGCGCAGCGGCTGGTAGACGGGCTCGATCGTGCCCAGATCCGGGCAGGTCCCGACCACCACCTCCGCCCCCGCCGTCCGCAGCCGCCGCACGGCCGAGGCGAGCAGCCGCACGGACTCCGTGGGCGGCAGCCGGTGCGTCACGTCGTTCGCGCCGATCATGATCACGCACACGTCCGGCGGCCCGAGCGGCTGCGCGAGCAGCAGTGACACCTGGCGTTCCAGGTCGTCCGAGCGTGCCCCCGAGAGCGCCACGTTCCGCAGGACCACCGGCCGCTCGGCCACGGCCGCGAGCCCGGAGGCGAGGAGCGCGCCCGGCGTCTGACCCGAGCGGCGGACGCCCTGGCCCGCCGCCGTGGAATCACCCAGAAGGGCCAGCCGCAGCGGGTCCTCCGTGCCGAAGGCGCGGCCGTAGAGGCCGTCCGCCACCGGCGGCAGCGGTGCCGGGGCGCCGTAGACCGTACGCTTGGCCAGCTGCGCCTCGGCCAGGAGGATCCCCACCGCCGCCACACCGATCAGCCCGATGCTCCCGCCGCCGTACGCCGCACCCGCCGCGATCCGCCGCGCCACCCTCGCCCTCGACATGGGGGCCGTCACCTCCTTCAAGCCGTTCAGGGTCTAACTGCCCCGTAACCCGCTCCGACTACGCATACGCTGGCCACACCATTACGGAGACCCCGGAGATTACGGTGCAATTCCACGACTCGATGATCAGCCTCGTCGGCAACACCCCGCTGGTGAAGCTCAACAACGTCACAGCGGGCATTCAGGCGACCGTTCTGGCCAAGGTCGAGTACTTCAACCCCGGAGGCTCGGTCAAGGACCGGATCGCCCTGCGCATGATCGAGGCGGCGGAGCAGAGCGGTGAGCTCAAGCCCGGCGGCACCATCGTCGAGCCCACGTCCGGCAACACCGGCGTCGGCCTGGCGATCGTGGCCCAGCAGAAGGGCTACAAGTGCATCTTCGTCTGCCCCGACAAGGTGTCGCTCGACAAGATCAATGTGCTGCGGGCCTACGGCGCCGAGGTCGTGGTCTGCCCCACGGCCGTCGACCCCGAGCACCCCGACTCGTACTACAACGTCTCGGACCGCCTCGTCCGTGAGACGCCGGGCGCCTGGAAGCCCGACCAGTACTCGAACCCGAACAACCCGCGCTCGCACTACGAGACCACCGGTCCCGAGCTGTGGGAGCAGACGGACGGGAAGATCACCCACTTCGTCGCGGGCGTCGGCACCGGCGGCACGATCTCCGGCACCGGCAACTACCTCAAGGAGGTCAGCGGCGGGAAGGTGAAGGTCATCGGCGCGGACCCGGAGGGCTCGGTCTACTCGGGCGGTTCCGGCCGTCCGTACCTGGTCGAGGGCGTCGGCGAGGACTTCTGGCCGACCGCGTACGACCGGAACGTCACGGACCGGATCGTCGCGGTGTCCGACAAGGACTCCTTCCAGATGACCCGCCGCCTCGCCAAGGAGGAGGGCCTCCTCGTCGGCGGCTCCTGCGGCATGGCCGTCGTCGCGGCCCTGGAGGTCGCCAAGGAGCTCGGGCCGGACGACGTCGTCGTCGTGCTGCTGCCGGACTCGGGCCGCGGCTACATGTCGAAGATCTTCAGCGACGAGTGGATGGCCGGGCACGGCTTCCTGGAGGACACCTCCACCGCCACCGTCGCCGACGTCCTGCGCCACAAGGAGGGCGGCATGCCGTCCCTCGTCCACATGCACCCGGACGAGACCGTGGGCCAGGCCATCGAGGTGCTGCGCGAGTACGGCGTCTCCCAGATGCCCATCGTGAAGCCCGGCGCCGGCCACCCGGACGTCATGGCGGCCGAGGTCGTCGGCTCGGTCGTCGAGCGCGAGCTCCTCGACCACCTCTTCACCAAGAAGGCCTCCCTGGAGGACCCGCTGGAGCAGCACATGAGCGCGCCGCTGCCGCAGGTCGGCTCGGGCGAGCCGGTCGCCGACCTGATGTCCGTCCTCGGCGAGTCCGCCGACGCGGCGATCGTGCTGGTCGAGGGCAAGCCGACGGGTGTGGTGAGCCGTCAGGACCTGCTGGCCTTCCTGGCCAACGGCGGTACGAAGTAGCACGAGAGCCGTTCGCGCAACCGGTACGAGGGCGACACGTGCCCGCAGCACCGGCTTAACACGCGTACGGCACATTGGTGGTCGTCGGCGTCACGGACTTCCGGAGCGGCTCCCGGGTTTCTGCCAGACGCCGCGGACGCGGAGACCGGCCCTGACCCGGTCCCGTGTCCCCCGCGGGGACCGCCGTCGTCCCGCCCCCCGGTGACGGGGGTGCGGCGGTCCCCGCGCAATCCCCCCGTCCTGCGAACGGGCCCCGCGCGCGGTCCTTCCCCCGTAGTCTCGGGAAGCAGTGAAAACCGAACGCAGGGGCGGAACCGCACTCGGGGCCAAGGTCCTCGGTGCGGTTCTGCTCATCCCCGCCGTGGCGCTGGCCGCCTGCTCCGTCGTCGCCGACCACTGCCAGGAGGCCCGGGAGCGGGACGCCTTCGAGGCCACCCGGGAGGACGCGGCGCGGTTCGCCGACGCCCTCGTCGCCGAGAAGGGCCTCACGCCCACCGACCAGGACGTACGGGACGCCCTCGACCACTTCGCCGGCCACGGCCCGCACCTCGGGGCGCCCGCCGTGGTGCGCCCCGTGGAGGGGGGCACCCGGGTCTTCGTCCCCTTCTCCCGCAGGTACGAGCGGACCGTGCCCGTGTTCGGTCCGGCCGACGCCGTGGCCACCCGCTGTTTCACCATCGACCTCCCGAAGGCCGGCCCGGCCCGGCCCCGGGTGACGGCCCACGACTCCGGTGAGCCCTGCCACGGGTGACACCCCTGCCGCGCGCCACCCGATGTGCATATCCTTATGCAGGAGCTTCGTGGATGAATAGGGGAAAGGGGGCGGCATGAGCGACAGCCCGGCCGGCCGGCTGCAGGCGCTCTTCGAGGGGCACCGGCTGACACCGACGCAGCGGCGGATCGCGCACTGCATGGTGCGGCGCGCCGGTGACGTGCCGTTCCTGTCCAGCGTCGAGCTCGCCGAACTCGCCGGCGTCAGCCAGCCCTCCGTCACCCGCTTCGCCGTCGCCCTCGGCTTCGACGGCTACCCGGCGCTGCGCAAGCACCTGCGGGAGAGCATGCCGGCGGCCGCCGAGGAGGCCTCGGGCCTCAACGAGTACCAGCAGGCCGTCCTCGCCGAGATCGAGAACCTCCAGCACCTCGCCGGGCTCCTCGCCGACCCCGCCCCCGTCGAGCGGGCCGGCCGGCTCCTCGCCGGCTCCCGCCCGCTCCTCGTGCTCGGGCTGCGGGCCGCCTCCTCGCAGGCGCGGGGCTTCGCCTACTTCGCCGCCAAGGTGCACCCGGACGTCCGGCTCCTCGACGAGGGCGGCTCGATGCTCACGGACCGCGTCGACGCGGCCGTACGGGCCGGGGCCACGGCCCTGCTCTGCTTCGCGCTGCCCCGGCACCCCCGGGAGGTCGTCGAGGCCCTGGAGTACGCGCGGAAGGCCGGGCTCACGGTCGTGACCGTCGCCGAGTCGGCGTTCGCGCCCGTCGCCGCCCACAGCGACCTGCTGATCCCCGCCGCCGTCGGCACCGGACTCGCCTTCGACACCGCCTGCGCGCCGATGCTGCTCGGCCGGGTCCTCCTGGAGGCCATGGCGGACGAACTCCCCGACGCGCAGGCGCGCCTGGAGGAGTTCGACACGAAGGCGGCGACCCGGGGCCTGTTCGTCGAGTAGGTCCCCGCGCGCGTGAGGCGGTCAGACCTCCAGTTCGGCCTCGATCTTCTTCAGCTGGTGGCGGGCCATCGCCAGGTTCGCGCGGCTCTTGTCGAGCGCCAGGTAGAGGAAGAGGCCGTTGGTGCCGCGTCCCTTGAGCAGCCGGATCAGGTGGTACTGGCCGCCGAGCGTGATCAGGATGTCCTCGATGTCGTCCTGGAGCCCCAGCATCTCCATCGTCCGGACCTTGGCCCGGACGACGTCGGTGTTGCCCGCCGCGGCCATGTTCAGGTCGAGGTCCTTGCCGCCGCCGATCGTGCCGAGCGCCATGCCGCTGGTGTAGTCGACGAGGGCCGCGCCGATCGCGCCTTCGATCGTGACGGCTTCCTTGAGGGAGGTCTCGGTGTTCGCCATGGTGTCGTACTTCTTCCTTCTCGTTGCTGTTGGGACGGTTCAGTTCAGGTCTTTGCGTTCCAGCGCGCCGTCGACGAGCTCCGCTATCCGGGCGCTGGACCTGCGGGCCTCCAGATGGAGCCGGCCCACGTTGATCCGGGGTTCGGCGAGCAGCGTCAGGACGGCCGAGCCGCCCGCCGCGTACGTCGCCACGTAGCCGTCCTCGCCGCGTACGAGCAGCTCGCGGAAGCGGCCCTGCCCGGTGGTGTCGGTCAGCCGCTGCCCGACGCCGAGCGCCGCCGCGGTCAGCGCGGCCACGGTCTCCGCCTCGCCGTCCACCGTGTCGTGGGCGAGGACGAGGCCGTCGGCGCTGGCCGCCAGGGCCCCGGTGAGCTGGGGCAGCCGCGCCCGCAGCCGTCTGAGCTCGCCGAGGACCTCGGCTTCTGCCGTCATGAGCTGTCTCCTCTCGGCGCGCATGCGCAGGGCACGCCTCATCACAGGTGTGCCTCCAGGGCGTCACGGAGCCGGCGCAGCAGGGCGATGTCGGGATCGGCCACCGGCAGGGCCGACAACGGCGTCGGCGGCGGGGGCGTGGGTGGGGATTCGAGCGGTGTCTCGACGAGCCCGGCCGCGGCCAGGCGCCGCACGTCGAGCAGCGTGTGGAAGGCGGGCCGGCCGAGCAGCCGGGCCAGCTCCGCCGGGGTCCGCTCCCCGTCGGCGGCGGCGAGCAGCGCGCGCTGCCGCGCCCCCACGGTCTGGCCGGGGGAGGCGGGGCGCGGCACGACCGGGGCGGTGTCCACGGCGGCGTACGGCCAGACGGCGTCGAGGAGTTCGCGGCGGCGGACGGTCTCGCGCTCGACGGCCTCGGCGGAGACCGGCCGCACCGTCCCGAACCAGTGCCCCACCCCGTACCGGAAGCGGGTCGGCCCGCTGGTGGGGGAGAGGGCGAAGAAGGCCGCGTCGAAGACGGCGCCGAGGTGGCAGATCTCCAGCTCGCCGTCGTGCAGCCGGCCGCTGTCGACGAGGAAGCGGCCGACCGCGCGGTGCGCCCCGGCCCGGTCGACGGCCTCGTCCCAGCCCTCGCGGGGCAGCCGGCCGCCGGTGGTGAGGAGGACGTCGACGCCGGGGGCGGCGGGCGACTCCGCGTGCACGACCCGGCCGTCGACGAGGTAGAGCGTGCCGTGGTCGCGCAACAGGGCGCCGGTGGCCTTCTCGGCGGCGAGCCGGACCAGCATCGGGGAGACGGCCGTCCTGCTCATCCCAGGACCAGTCTCTCGGCGAGGTCGCGGAGCCGGAGCCGGGCGAGGGCGAGGTTGCCCGAGTCGCGGTCGAGCCAGAGGTGGAGGAAGACGCTGCTGTCGAAGGAGGTCTCGACGAAGCGGAGGACGTGGTAGCCGGCGCGGGTGGTGAGGATCAGGTCCTCGACGGGAAGATCCGCCCCGGGGTCGCCGTCCGCCGCCGTGAAGGAGTCGAACTCGGCGGCGGAACGGGCCAGTTCGGCGGTCTCGGCGGCCGTCGTCTCGTGGTCGCCGACCGGTGAGTCGCCCGCCGTGCCGAGAGCGAGCCCGCTGGTCCAGTCGACCAGGGAGGCGCCCCGGGCCCCCGGCAGGGCCATGGCCTCCAGGAGGCACTCGTCGATTCCGGGCACGCGGATTCCCCTCCCGATGCGGCGTGCGAACGTGCGGCAGTGACGGTGACGCTACTGAACGTTCCGCTCCGGTGGGGGCGTTCTGGCATTTTCCATCGGAACATGCCGCTGTCTGACTCGAATTGGCCCGAGCGGGCCCGGATCGGCCGCGCGACTCCACGGATCGGCCGCGCGGCTCCCCGGCGTTCGCGATGCCGGACGGGCCCTACCCGACGGGCTGGCGGACCAGCGCGTCCGCCCGTTCCCCGCCCGCCTCGGCGACGATCTCGTCGAGCGTCTGCGCCCTGCGCACGGTCGTGAACGTCACCGCCCCGTCGCCGTCGACCGTGAAGCCGTGGATCCCGGGCCGGGGCAGGCTGTTGTACGCGTAGTGGTGGGCGAAGTAGTACGCGCCGGTGTCCGGGACCGCCACGACGTCGCCCGGGTGCAGCAGCGGCAGCGCGCGGCCCGTGGCGAGCAGGTCCCCGGCGAAGCAGGCGGGGCCCGCCACGTCCTGGACGGTGACGTCCCCGGTGCGGGGGCGGCCCCCGGAGTCGTACGCGAGGACGCGCAGGGGCCAGGAGCCGGGGGCGTAGACCGTGCGGGCGGCCAGCTGCGCGCCCGCGTGGGTGACGGCGATCGGGCGGCCGCCGGAGGTCTTCGTGTACTCCACCCGGGCGAGGACCGTGCCGTGCTTGGCGAGCAGGGAGCGCCCGAACTCGGTGACGAGCCGGTAGCGGCCGTCGAAGAGCCCGGGGACGGTGTCGGCGAGCAGCCGGGCGTACTCCGCGTACGTCGGCGTCTCCTCGTCGGAGGCGAAGTTCACCGGCAGCCCGCCGCCGATGTCGAGGGTGTCGACCTGCCGCCGGCCGGCCTCCCGGTTGATCTCCTCGGCGAGCGCGTACGCCTCCCCGACCCCCTGGGCCATGAGGGCGAGCGGGATGCCCTGGGAGCCGGTGTGGGTGTGCAGCCGGGTCAGCCAGGGCCGGTCCAGGAAGGCCCGGACGACGGTCTCGCGTGCGCCCTCGTCGCGGAGCGCCACGCCGAACTTGGAGGTGGCGGTCGCGGTCGAGAGCGCGCTGATGGAACCGGCTCCGACCTGCGGGTTCACCCGGAGGCCGAGCGGTGAGGCGGTGGGGGCGGAGGCGACGAGCGCGTCGAGCCTGGCCAGCTCCTGGAGGTTGTCGGCGTTGACGGCGATCCCGAGCGCGAGGGCCTGGCGGAGCTCGGCCGGGGTCTTGGCGGGGGAGTCGAGCACGGTCCGCGCGGGCGGGACGCCGGCCGCGCGGGCGAGGGCCAGCTCGCCGGGGCTCGCGACCTCGACGCCGAGCCCCGCCTCGTGGAGCAGGCGCAGGACGGGGACGAGCGGGGCGGCCTTCGCGGCGAAGGCGTGCAGCACGGGCGCGTCGGTGACGGCGGCGAAGGCGCTGGTCAGGGCGGTGGCGGAGGCGCGGATGCCGGCGGTGTCGAGGAGGGCGACGACCGGCTGCGCGGGGGAGAGGAGTCCTTGGTCGACGGAGGCTCGGACGGCGAGATCACGGCGGTAGGAGGCCATGCGGCCCATCCTCGTCCATCGTCCGGCCGGGGCGCCCTGTTGACTACAACTATTCAGCGCGACAAGATGTGAATATCTGAACGACATTCCGAGGAGGCACCCCCATGTCAGGACCCCGCCCCGTACGAGCAGCCCGCGGTACGGAACTGAGCGCCCTGGGATGGCAGCAGGAAGCCGCCCTCCGGATGCTCCAGAACAACCTCGACCCCGAGGTCGCCGAGCACCCCGACAAGCTCGTCGTCTACGGCGGCACCGGCAAGGCCGCCCGCGACTGGCGCTCCTTCGACGCCATGGTCCGCACCCTGCGCACCCTCAAGCAGGACGAGACGATGCTCGTCCAGTCCGGCCGCCCCGTCGGCGTCATGCAGACCCACGAGTGGGCCCCCCGCGTCCTCCTCGCCAACTCCAACCTGGTCGGCGACTGGGCCAACTGGGAGGAGTTCCGCCGCCTGGAGCACCTCGGCCTCACCATGTACGGCCAGATGACCGCCGGCTCCTGGATCTACATCGGCACCCAGGGCATCCTCCAGGGCACCTACGAGACCTTCGCGGCCGTCGCCGCCAAGAAGTTCGGCGGCACCCTCGCCGGGACGATCACCCTCACCGCCGGCCTCGGCGGCATGGGCGGCGCCCAGCCCCTCGCCGTGACGATGAACGACGGCGTCGCCATCTGCATCGACGTCGACCCGCGCGCCATCGAGCGCCGCATCGAGCACCGCTACCTGGACGTCAAGGCCGACAACCTCGCCCACGCCCTCCAGCTCGCCGTCGAGGCCCGCGACGCCCGCCGCCCGCTCTCCATCGGCCTCCTCGGCAACGCCGCCGAGCTGCTCCCGCAGATGCTCGCCGAGGGCGCCCCCATCGACATCGTGACCGACCAGACCTCGGCCCACGACCCGCTCTCGTACCTCCCCGTCGGCGTCGCCTTCGACGACATGGCCGACGCCGCCGCCAAGGACCCGGCCGGCTTCACCCAGCGCTCCCGCGAGTCGATGGCCAAGCACGTCGAGGCCATGGTCGGCTTCATGGACGCCGGCGCCGAGGTCTTCGACTACGGCAACTCGATCCGCGGCGAGGCCCAGCTGGCCGGCTACGACCGCGCCTTCGCCTTCCCCGGCTTCGTCCCCGCCTACATCCGCCCGCTGTTCTGCGAGGGCAAGGGCCCCTTCCGCTGGGCCGCCCTCTCCGGCGAGGCCTCGGACATCCACAAGACCGACAAGGCGATCCTCGACCTCTTCCCGGAGAACGAGTCCCTCCACCGCTGGATCAAGATGGCCGGCGAGCGCGTCCACTTCCAGGGCCTGCCCGCCCGCATCTGCTGGCTCGGCCAGGGCGAGCGCGACAAGGCGGGCTCCATGTTCAACGACATGGTCGCCGACGGCACCCTCGCCGCGCCCCTCGCGATCGGCCGCGACCACCTCGACTGCGGCTCCGTCGCCTCCCCGTACCGCGAGACCGAGGCCATGCTCGACGGCTCCGACGCCATCGCCGACTGGCCGCTGCTCAACGCCATGGTCAACGTCGCCTCCGGCGCGTCCTGGGTCTCCATCCACCACGGCGGCGGCGTCGGCATGGGCCGCTCCATCCACGCCGGCCAGGTCTCGGTCGCCGACGGCACGAAGCTCGCGGGCGAGAAGATCCGCCGCGTGCTCACCAACGACCCCGGCATGGGCGTCATCCGCCACGTCGACGCCGGCTACGACATCGCCGAGCGCGTCGCCGACGAGAAGGGCGTCCGCGTCCCGATGCGCGAGGGCGGCGCCGAGGAAGGCTCGGCGTGAGCCAGTCCTTCCACGCCATGTGGACGTCGCTGCGGCCCATCGGCCGCAGCGACGCCTCCGGAGGCTACCGCCGCTACGCCTGGACCCCCGCCGACGCCGACTGCCGCCTGTGGTTCCGCATGCAGGCCGAGGCCCGCCGTCTCGACGTCGAGACCGACCGCAACGGCAACCAGTGGGCCTGGCTCGGCGACCCGACGGCCGGCGACGCCGTCGTCACCGGCTCCCACCTGGACTCCGTCCCCGACGGCGGCGCCTTCGACGGCCCCCTCGGCGTCGTGTCCGCCTTCGCCGCCCTCGACGAACTCCGCGCCCGCGGCGCCTCGTTCAAGCGGCCCCTCGCCATCGTCAACTTCGGCGACGAGGAAGGAGCCCGCTTCGGCCTCGCCTGCGTCGGCTCCCGCCTCACCGCCGGCCGGCTGACGAAGGAGCAGGCGTACGAGCTCCGCGACGCCGACGGGATCAGCCTCCCTCAGGCCATGGAGGCCGCCGGGTACGACCCCTCGGGGATCGGCCCCGACCCCGAGCGACTGGACCGCATCGGCGCCTTCGTCGAGCTCCACGTCGAGCAGGGCCGCGCCCTGGACCTGTCCGGGGACGCCGTCGGCATCGCCTCCTCCATCTGGCCGCACGGCCGCTGGCGGTACGACTTCGCCGGCGAGGCCAACCACGCGGGCACGACCCGCCTGGTCGACCGCCGCGACCCGATGCTCACCTACGCCGAGACCGTCCTCGCCGCCCGCCGCGAGGCCGAACTCGCGGGCGCCGTCGCCACCTTCGGCAAGATCGCGGTCGAGCCGAACGGCGTCAACGCCATCCCGTCGATGGTCCGCGGCTGGCTCGACGCCCGCGCCGCCGACCAGGGCTCCCTCGACAAGGTCGTCGCGGGCGTCGAGACGGCGGCCCGGGAGTACGCCGACCGCCACGGCATCGACCTCGCCGTCGTACGGGAGTCGTTCACCCCGATCGTGGACTTCTCGCACGCCCTGCGCGACGAGCTCTCCCGGATCCTGGGCACCTCGGGCAAGGTGCCGGTCCTCGGCACGGGCGCGGGACACGACGCGGGCATCCTGTCCGAGTCGATCCCGACCGCCATGCTGTTCGTACGGAACCCCACCGGCGTCTCGCACTCCCCGGCCGAGTTCGCGGCCGAGGACGACTGCGTGGCCGGGGTCATCGCACTCGCCGACGTACTGGAGGAGCTGGCGTGCCGCTGACGACGTACTGGCTGGAACACGCCTGGCTCGACACGAACGTCGAGCCGGGCGTGGCCCTTGAGGTCACGGACGACCGGATCACCGCCGTACGGACGGCAGTCGAGACGCCCCCGGCGGGCGCCGTCGTCCTGCGCGGCCTCACGATCCCCGGCCTGGCCAACGCCCACAGCCATGCCTTCCACCGGGCCCTGCGCGGCACCGTCCAGGTCGGCTCCGGCACGTTCTGGACCTGGCGCGAGGTCATGTACTCCGTCGCCCAGCGCCTCACCCCCGACAGCTACTTCGCGCTCGCCCGCGCGGTGTACGCCGAGATGGCGCTCGCCGGCATCACCTCCGTCGGCGAGTTCCACTACCTGCACCACGCGCCCGGCGGCACCCCGTACGCCGACCCCAACGCCATGGGCGAGGCGCTCATCGCCGCCGCCGCCGAGGCGGGCGTCCGCATCACCCTCCTCGACACCGCGTACCTCTCCTCCGGCTTCGGCGCCGCCCCCGAGCGGCACCAGCTCCGCTTCACCGACGGCACCGCCGAGAAGTGGGCGGAGCGGGTGAGCGCGTTGAAGGAGCGCGACGGAGTACGCATCGGGGCGGCGATCCACTCCGTACGGGCCGTCCCGGCGGACCAGCTGTCGACGGTGGCCCGCTGGGCGCAGGACCGGCGGGCCCCCCTCCACGTCCACCTCTCGGAGCAGACCGCCGAGAACGACGCCTGCCAGGCGGCCCACGGCATGACGCCGACCCGGCTCCTCGCGGAGCACGGCGTCCTCGGCGCACGGACGACGGGCGTCCACAACACCCACCTGACCGCCGAGGACATCGTCCTCCTCGGCTCGTCGACCACCGGCACCTGCATGTGCCCGACCACCGAACGGGACCTCGCCGACGGCATCGGCCCGGCGGTCGCCCTCCAGCGCGCCGGCTCCCCGCTCTCCCTCGGCAGCGACAGCCACGCCGTCATCGACCTCCTCGAAGAGGCGCGGGCCATGGAGCTGAACGAGCGCCTGCGCACCCGCACCCGGGGCCACTGGACGGCCGCCGCGCTGCTGCGCGCGGCCACGGCGGACGGCCACGCGGCCCTCGGCTGGGCCGACGCGGGCACCCTGGAAGCCGGCGCCCTGGCCGACTTCACCACGATCACCCTCGACTCGGTCCGCACCGCGGGCCCGGTCCCGCGCCTGGCGGCGGAGACGGCGGTCTTCGCGGCGACGGCGGCGGACGTGCACCACGTGGTGGTGGGCGGCCGGACGATCGTCCACGACGGCACCCACGTCGCCGTACCGAACGCGGCAGAAGAACTGGCGACCACGATCGCGGCGCTCAGGAGCTGAGCGGCCCCGGGTTGTGGGCACTCGTTCCGCGGGGCGGAACGGGTGGGCACAGCCCGGGCCACCGGCCCGCACCCGAACCGCCCGCCCCCACCGGAGAGCAACATGACGACGACGCTCATCACGAACATCGGCAGCCTGGTCACGAACGACCCCACCCTCGGCGAGGGCCCCCTGGGCCTGGTCAAGGACGCCGCCCTCGTCCTGGACGGCGAGACGATCGCCTGGGCGGGCCCGGCGGTGCAGGCCCCGGCGGCGGACCAGGCCGTCGACGCCGACGGCCGCGCCGTCATCCCGGGCTTCGTCGACTCCCACTCGCACCTCGTCTTCGCCGGCGACCGCACGGCCGAGTTCAACGCCCGCATGTCCGGCCAGCCGTACAAGGCGGGCGGCATCCGCACGACCGTGGCGGCGACCCGCGCCGCCACCGACGCGGAGCTCTCCGCGAACGTGGCCCGCTACATGTGGGAGGCCCTGCGCCAGGGCACCACCACCTTCGAGACCAAGTCCGGCTACGGCCTGACCGTCGAGGACGAGGCCCGCGCCCTGCGCATCGCCGCCGAGCACACAGACGAGGTCACCTACCTCGGCGCGCACATCGTGTCGCCGGACTACGCCGACGACCCGGCCGGGTACGTGAAGCTGGTGACCGGCGAGATGCTGGACGCCTGCGCCCCGTACGCCCGCTGGGTGGACGTCTTCTGCGAGAAGGGCGCCTTCGACGGCGACCAGGCCCGCGCGATCCTCAAGGCCGGCATGGCGAAGGGCCTGCAGGCCCGCGTCCACGCCAACCAGCTCTCGTACGGCCCCGGCGTGCAGCTCGCGGTCGAGCTGGACGCGGCGAGCGCCGACCACTGCACCCATCTGACGAGCGCCGACATCGACGCGCTGGCGCAGGGGAACACGGTCGCGACCCTGTTGCCCGGCGCCGAGTTCTCCACCCGCGCCGAGTGGCCGGACGCCCGCCGGCTCCTCGACGTGGGCGTGACGGTCGCCCTGTCCACGGACTGCAACCCCGGCTCGTCCTTCACGTCCTCGATGCCGTTCTGCATCGCCCTCGCGGTCCGGGACATGCTGATGACGCCGGACGAGGCGATCTGGTCCGCCACCGCCGGCGGCGCGGCGGCCCTGCGCCGGACGGACGTCGGCAGGCTGGGCGTCGGCGCCCGCGCGGACCTCGTCGTCCTCGACGCCCCCTCCCACGTCCACCTGGCCTACCGTCCGGGCGTGCCGCTGGTCGCGGAGGTCTGGCGGAAGGGCGCGCGGACGGTCTGAGCGGGGATCGAGCAGCCGTACTCGGGCGGGCGGGGCCGCCGACCCCGCCACGACCCGGCCGTGCGTCCGAGGAGCACCCGGACGGGCTTCGCCCCGTACGGCGCCTCGCCGGAGGTCGGCTGCCCGGACGCGAAGCGCCGCGGCCGACGGCGGGGGCCTACCCTCAGGTGCCATGACGACCGCCACCGCCCTCTGGTCCTTCGCCCTGGTCGTGGGTCTCCTGACCCTCACGCCGGGCCTCGACACCGCCCTCGTCCTGCGCACGGCCGCCCTCGGTCACCGCGCGCGGGCCTGGGGCGTCGTCCTCGGCATCCAGACGGGCGTCCTGGCCTGGGGCGCGCTCACCTCCCTGGGGGTGACCGCGCTCCTCACGGCCTCCCACCTGGCGTACGAGGCGCTGCGCTGGGCGGGCGCGGCGTATCTGGTGTGGATGGGCGTCCAGATGCTGAGGAAGACGTTCGGCGGACACGCCGTGCAGGAGGCGGCCCAGGAACGAGCCACCCCGGACACCTTCACGTCCGGCTGGCGCCAGGGCGCCCTCACGAACCTGCTCAACCCGAAGGTGGGCGCCTTCTACGTGGCGGTGCTCCCGCAGTTCCTCCCGGCGGACACGAACCACCTGGCGATGGGCCTCCTCCTCACCACGGAGCACATCCTCCTCGGCCTCCTCTGGTCCACCGCCCTGATCGCCGGCGCCCGCCTCCTCTCCACCTGGCTCCGCCGCCCCACGGCCCGCCGCACCCTCGACCGCCTCACGGGCACGGTCATCACGGCCTTCGGCCTGCGGCTGGCTCTCGGGGACTGAACGCCCGCCGCCCCGTAGCCTGACCGGATGCGACCGTCAGACGACGAACTGTCCCGAGCGCTGCACGGTCCCGCGGACCCGCCGCTCCACCCGCTTCCGCAGGTCGTGGCGGACCTCCTCCGCACCCTCGACGCGCCGCCCCGCCTGGCCGCCCACCTGCGCGCGGTCCACGACGTCGCCCGGTACCTGGTCGCCTGGACGGAGGACCGCTGTCCGGGGCCGGCCGTCGACCGCGAGGCCGTCCTGTTCGGGGCGGCGACCCACGACATCGGCAAGGTCGTGCACCCGGCCGAACTCTCCGGACCCGGCTCCCTCCACGAGGAGGCGGGGAGGGAGCTCCTCGTGGCCCACGGCTTCGCCCCGGACCTGGCCCGCTTCGCGGCCACCCACGCGACGTGGACGGACGGCGGGACGACCCTGGAGGACCTGCTGGTCAGCACGGCCGACAAGATCTGGAAGAACAAGCGGGTCCCCGAGCTGGAGGACCTCGTGGTGGCCCGGCTGGCCGAGGCGACCGGCAGGTCCCGCTGGGAGGAGTTCCTCGCCCTCGACGAACTGCTCGAACGCCTCGGCGCCGGCGCGGACGAACGCCTGGCCCACCAGGCGTCGTTCACGACCGCCCGGCCCGCGTCCTGAGCACCGTCAGCGGAACTCGTGGACGACCTCGATCTCGCCCACGATCTGCGCGTTGAACTCGTCCAGCTCCTCCGCCGGGACCCACAGTTCGAGGATCGTCCGCCCGCCCGCCTGCCGGACCGGGTACCTGCGGAGGAACTCCGTGTCGACCTCGAAGCGGGTGACGTAGCCGACGCCGCTGTGCTTCACGTTCCAGTCGCGGGCGATCCTCACCGCGTACTCCTCGTTGAGGACCGGATAGAAGATCGGCTGCTCCGGCAGCCGCGCCGGCCACGCACGCCCACCCGACTCGCGTACGAGCTCCAGCTCCTCGGGGCCGGTGGGGCGCCACAGGGTCGTCGTCGGGCGGGGGAGGGCGGTCATGGCGGTTCGCTCTCTGCGCGGGGTCGGGGTCCTGAACCGTAGCGGCGGCCTCGGGGCGCGGGCACCTCAATTCCGGTGGCCCGGCCGCCGTGCCCCGTGCGAGCTTGGGGCGCATGGGGAACTCACGGGCGTACGCCGTCTTCAGGACCACCGACGCCGACGAGGCGTACGCGCGGGCGCGGCGGCTCGTCGCGCTGCTCGCGGAGGTCGAGGACGAGGCGTACGTCGAGGCCGAGGTCCGTACCGTCGGGGAAGCGCGGCGGATCGCGCGGCTGCTGCCGGACGCGGCCGTCGACCGGGTGGAGGCCGCCTGCGACCCGGTGACGGGGGAGTACCTCGACCTCGACCTCGTCCTCGACGCGGCGGGCGACGACGAGATCCGCGCCGAACTCCCCCTCTGCCTCTCCGCCGAGGTGCCCGCGGCGACCGTCGGGCCCGAGCTGGTCCGGGCCCTCGGGGACGGCCCCAGCGGCGTCGACTGGCACGGCCGGTGGCCGGACGACCCCGAGACGGGCGCACGCGGCTTCGGGAAGTACGACGGCGTGCAGCTCGTCCTGCACGGGGACCGGGCCCGGATCGACGCGTGGACCCCGCACCACACCGTCTTCCTGCACCTCGACAAGTGGGCCGACCTCCCCCGGGCGCGGAAGCTCGCCGCCCGCGCCGGCTGTGAGGTCCTCGGGGACGTCCAGATCGGCTGGTAACCCGGGCCGTTCCGGATGCCGGTCTCCCACCGCCCTTCCCCCGGCCGCCCCTCGGGCCTCGTTCCGCGACGGCGGAGGGCCCGTCCAGGGTCCTCAGACCGTGAACGGGCCCTTCCGCGGCCGCTTCGGAGGCTCGGCGGTGCCGGTGGAGATCACTCCTCCAGCGTCAGCCCGCGCCGCAGCCGGCCGAGGGTGCGGGAGAGCAGCCGGGACACGTGCATCTGCGAGATGCCGAGTTCCGCGCCGATCTCCGACTGGGTGAGGCCGGAGACGAAGCGGAGGGAGAGGATCTGCCGCTCGCGGGCGGGCAGCGAGGCGATCATCGGCTTGAGGGAGGCGATGTACTCGATGCCGGTGAGGCCGTGGTCCTCGTAGCCGAGCCGGTCGGCGAGCGCGGCCTCGCCGCCGGCGCCGTCCTCCTCGTCGGGCTGTGCGTCGAGCGAGGCCGCCGTGTAGGCGTTGCTGGCGGCCATGCCCTCGACGACCTCCTGCTGCTCGATGCCGAGCTCCTCGGCGAGTTCGGCGACGGTCGGGGCGCGGTCGAGGCGCTGGGCGAGCGCGTCCCCGGCCTTGGCGAGGTCGAGCCGGAGCTCCTGGAGCCTGCGGGGCACGTGCACGGACCACGAGGTGTCGCGGAAGAAGCGCTTGATCTCGCCGATGATCGTCGGCATCGCGAAGGTCGGGAACTCGACGCCCCGGGTCAGCTCGAAGCGGTCGATCGCCTTGATGAGGCCGATGGTGCCGACCTGGACGATGTCCTCCATGGGTTCGCTGCGGGTGCCGAACCGGGCGGCGGCGAACCTGACGAGGGCGAGATTGAGTTCGACGAGGGTGTTGCGGACATACGCGTATTCATGGGTGCCCTCCTCCAGCTCGGAGAGCCGGGCGAAGAGCTGCTTCGACAGGGCGCGGGCGTCGACCGGTCCGATCCGGTCGAGCGGCATGTCGAGCAGTCGGTCGGGCAGTTCGACCACAGGGGGGACAGGGTGCTGGGGGAGCGCTGCCGACGGCGCGTCGGGGGTACGCGGGGCGTCGAGCCGGGGTGACATGGGTCTCCTTCTGGTGCTTCTCGCTGCGGTTTGCGGCGCCTCCAAAGCCGGCCGGGTCGGACGTTCCCTTCTAGCCCTACCCGGTCGACCCGGATGGTTGCAAGTGGCAATAATCCCTTTTGTGTCGATATGTGCGGTACCTCATGTGCATCGGAGGGCATGCCGCTTGTAGGGTTCGGGGCACGTCAGTCGGCATCCGCGAGAGCGAAAGAGGCACGGCCATGGACCGCCAGCACATCGGCAGCGCGCCGCCCGCGCGACTGCGGGTCGAGGTCCGGGACGTGGCGGGGAGCACGCTCCTCACGCCCGTCGGTGAGCTCGATCACCACACCGCCGACCTGCTGCGCACCCCCCTGGACGACGCCCTCGACGAGGGCAGCGCACGGCTCGTCGTCGATTGCTCGGGCCTGGAGTTCTGCGATTCGACCGGGCTCAACGTGCTGCTCGGCGCCCGGCTGAGGGCGGACGCCGCCGGCGGCGGCGTCCATCTGGTGGCGATGCCGCCCGCGGTGGCCCGGGTGTTCCACATCACGGGCGCGGACGCCGTCTTCACCGTCCACGAGACGCTCGACACGGCGCTCCCGGGCTGAGGCCGCCCTTCCGCACGACCGCTCGGCCAGGCATCTGCGATGCCCGTACATTCCGTCCCCTCCGTCCCGTCGATAGGTGAGGTGAAGCGTTGATGGACCAAGCTTCCGACGTCCGTACGCTCGCCCTCGGCGAGACCAGCGGCACCGTGCCGCTCGCGCGTGACTTCACGCGGACGGCGCTCCACGAGTGGGGGTGGCTGCCGGCCGCCACCGCCGACCGCAGGGCCGCCGCCGAGGACGTCCTGCTCGTCGTCTCCGAGCTCGTCACCAACGCCTGTCTGCACGCCGAGGGCCCCGAGCGGCTGCGCGTCCTGCGGATGCCCGGGGCGCTGCGCCTCGAAGTCACCGACCGCGGCGCCGGGCAGCCCGCGCCGCGCACCCCGCACCGGTCCGGACGGCCGGGCGGGCACGGCATGTTCATCGTGCAGCGGCTCTGCCTGGACTGGGGCATCGACCGCACCCCGGGAGCCCCCGGCAAGACGGTCTGGGCCGAACTGGCCGCACCGGCATAGGACCTTCACAAGTCCGCGCGTTCCCCTGCCTTCCCTCCGCAAGGTCTCGGGCGTACCTTGACGCCCAATCTGAAAGACCGTCAGTTTCGTTGCGGTGAGGGGTGCTCGGGGTGTCCAAGGTGCCGAACCGGAGGAGAACGACCGCCGTGCTCACGGCGGCGGCCGCGGTGGCGGGCGCGACCGTGCTGGCCGGAGCGCCGGCCGCCCAGGCGGTCGTCGTCGACGTCGACTACGCCTGCGAGACGAAGATCGGGCCCAAGAGCGCCGTCTCGCCCGTCGACATCAAGGCCGTGAAGAGCGGCGGCGGCTACACGATCACCATGTCGTTCGAGAAAGGGGTCTCCGACAGCCCGGTCGAGCTCCCCAAGGGCGTCATGACCCCGCGCGCCGAGCTCGTCCTCGGCGGGGACGCGAGCGGCACGGTGAAGGTCACGGGGACGCCGAACACGGCCGCCATCCCGCCCGACACCCCCATCAAGATCGGCACGCTGACCGGCACGTTCACCCCGAAGAAGAACGGCAAGGTCACCTTCACGGCGGGCACCCTCACCGTGCACGCCCTCGGCATGGACGCGGCCGTCTGCACCCCGAAGAACAACCCGAAGCCGTCACTGGAACTCCAGGTCACCGGCGTCTCCGGCGGCGGCTCGGGGGACGCCGCCCCGCCGCCCGCCACCGACGGCGACCAGCTGCCCAAGACCGGCCCACTGGACTCCGCCCTGGCGCTCGGCACCCTCGGCGGCACCGTCCTGCTGACCGGCGCCGCCGGAGTCCTCTGGCTCACGCGGCGCACGGCACGCTGATGCGGACGGCGGACCGCGCCGGGACCCGGACGGCGGCACACCGTGGCCGCAGGACGGCCGCCCGCTCCGGGCTCGTGGCCGCCGTGGCCGCCCTCCTCGGCGCGGTCGCGGCGGCGCCCCCCGGCACCGGGGGCTGGACGGCGGCGCCCGCCGCCGGACGGCCGTACGCCTACCTGGAGGGCCCGGCGGGCAGCGTCCTCCAGGACACCCTGTCGGTCACCAACCCCGGCACCGCGCCCCTCACCGTCCGCCTCACCGGCCAGGGCGCCCCGGTGTCCTTCGCCGCGCGGACCGTGCACGTCCCCGCCAGGACCCGGGCCGACGTGCCCTTCGCCGTGACCGTCACCGCCGACACCCCGCCCGGCGAACACCGCGGCACCGTCCGCGCCACGGCCGCCGGCCGGGAGGTCCGCGTCGACCTGCGGCTACGGGTCAGCGGACCGCGCCTCGCCGCGCTCACCGTCGAGGACGTCCACCTCGACGGGACCACCGGCACCGTCCGCTACACCCTGGTCAACCGCGGCACCACGGTCCTCGCCCCGCGCCTCGCGGTCCGCGCCGAGGGCCTCCTCGGCACCGTCCTCGACCGGCCGGACCGCGCCCTGCCCCTCACCCTCCGCCCCGGCGAGCGGGCCACCCGGACCGAACCCTGGCCCGACCCGCCCGCCCTCGACTCCGTCACCGTCCGGCTGACGGCCACCGCACCGGGCGCCGCCCCGGCCACCGCCCGCGCCGAAGCCGCCTTCGCCTCGGGCCCCGCGCTCGCCGGCGCCGCCGGGCTGCTCCTGGCGGCGGCGGGCGGCGCCGGACTCGCGGCGCGGCGGCGCGGCAGGTCCCGCAGGGCCTGTCCGACCCCGATCCGCCGGACAGGCCCTGCCCGGCGAGCCCCGGCGGGAGCGACGCCATGAGGACGATCCGTACGGCCGCCGCCCTCCTCACCGCCCTCGCCCTCGCCCTGCTGCCCACCGCCCCCGCGGCCACGGCGGCCCCGGGGCCGGTGGTCGAGCTCTCGAAGACCGAGGGCGGCAAGGGCGGCGAGATCACCGTCAGCGGCAGCGGCTGGAAGCCCGGCGCGCTGCTCATGCTCCTGGTCTGCGGCCAGGGCGCCCCCGGCAAGGGCGTCATCGGCGGCACCAACTCCTGCGCCAACGCCGAGGGCCGGGCCGCCACCGTCGACGCCAGGGGTGCGTTCAGCACGAAGCTCCCCGTCGCCGAACCGCCCAAGCCCTGCCCCTGCGTGGTGCACGTCGCAGGGGTCACCGGACAACAGGACGCCGTCGACAAGGAGTTCACGGTCGCCGGTCACCCCACGGCCCCCCTCCCCGAGGCCTCTGGCGACGGCCGTCTCGCCGTCCTCGCCGCCGTCCGGCTCGACGGCTCCAGCGGGCTCCTCACCTGGTTCGGGGCGCCCCCGCGCCGCGAGGTCGTCCTCACCGTCGGCAACCTCGGCCCGGCCCCCGTCAAGGACCCGGTCTTCCAGGTCGGCACCAGCCACGGCGTCTTCGCCCCGCAGTACGAGGAACGCCAGTGGCGCGGCACGATCGAACCCGGCAGGAAGGCCCTGATCCGCCTCCCCGCCGAGCTCGCCGCCGGCGCGCACGGCGACTACCAGGTCTCCGTGAGGTACGCGGGCAAGGTCCTCGTCGAGCAGCCCTGGGGCGTCGGCAGGCCCTGGGGCGTGACCCTCTTCTGGGTGCTCCTCGCCGTCGTGGTGCCCGCCGCGCTGTTCCGGATCGGCATGGCCGTGGTCGACCGCGCGCGGCCCGCTTCCGCGGCCGCCCGGGCCTCGGCCCCCAGGACCCGGACGAGGGCGCGCCCGCGTCGGCGCGCCCCGGCCCGTACACCCGCTTCCGCCCCCGCACCGGGGGACGGGGAGACGACCGCGGCCCTGCCGTGGTTCAGCCCTGACTCCGCACCGTCAGCGCCAGAGAGCAGCAGCCCGACGACGAAGGGACAGGTGTGAGTACGCAACGGAGGATGAGCGCGGCCGGAGTCGCGCTGATGCTCGGCGGCGCGGGGATCCTGTGTGCCGCCGGGCCCGCCCGGGCCGCCGAGGTGGGTTACGCGACGGAGTGCATCCCGCCGTCGATCTCGGGCCTTCCGCCCGTGCAGGGCACGACGAAGGTGCTGATCACCGCGCCGGCGGAGGCCAAGGTCGGCGACGAGGTCGAGATCGTCTGGAAGACGGTCCAGGCCGCCTCGAAGAACCCCGACGTGCTCGACCTCGACAAGGACACGGTGAAGCCGACCGGCGTCCTCACCGTCGGCGGCGCGGGGAGCGGGACCGTCGCGGTGGAGGGACCGCGGCAGAACCCGCCGATCCCCAAGAACTCCCCGATGGTCCTGCCCGACATGAAGGGGAAGCTGAAGCTGGAGAAGGCGGGCGAGATCACGCTGACGCCCGGCAAGTACACGATCAACGTCTCCAAGCCCCTGTCGACGGACACCAAGTGCTCCCCGAAGGAGACGGTGCCGGTCGGCGCGACGATCAAGGTCACGGACGGGGGAGGGAGCACGACCTCGGGCGGCACCACGTCCGGCGGTACGACGACGTCCGGGGGTACGACGACGTCCGGGGGTACGACGACGTCCGGAGGAACCACCACGTCGGGCGGTTCGACCACCACGTCGGGCGGTACGACGACCTCGGGCGGCTCCTCCGACTCCGGCGGTACGAGTTCCACGGTCGGCGGCACCACCACCTCCGGCGGTACGAGTTCCACCGGCGGCGGCTCGAACAACACCGGCGGCGCCGCGACGAGCTCCTCCGGCGGAACGGGCGGCACCGGGGGCGACTCCGGCGGCGGGCAGACCGACTTCCCCGGCAAGCAGGTCGCGGTCCAGTTCGCCTGCCAGCCCCCCGGCCCCACCTCGATCGCCTCCAAGGTGACGATCGACGCCAGGAAGAACGGCAACGGCTACGACCTCACGGTCAAGACCGCCAAGGGCGTCATGGACAGCCCGGCGGCCCTGCCCGCCGGCGCCCTCAAGCCGTCCATGGCGGTCAAGCTCGGCGGCGCCGACAGCGGAACGGTGAAGGTCACCGGCCCCGCCAACGCGGCCCCCCTCGAAGCGGGCAAGCCGGTCGACCTGCCCGACATGAAGGGCACCTACACCCCGGGAGCGACGGGCAAGTCCACCCTCAGCCCCGGCGCGCTCACCATCAGCGTCTCGCTCGGCGGCTCGCCGATCGTCATCCCCTGCCAGGTCAAGGGCGCCGTCCAGGCCTCCCTGGAGCTGGACACGAGCAAGCAGGCCGGCGGCGCCTCCGGCGGCTCCGACGGCGGGACGGCCTCGGGCACCACCACGGGCTCCGGCGGCTCCGACGGCGGGAACCTCGCCCACACCGGCGCCGAGAACGACGGCGCCCTGCGCGCCCTCGCCCTCGTCGCGGGCACGGTCGTCCTGGTCGGCGGCGCGGTCTTCACCTTCACCCCCTGGGCGCGTCTCAGGCGGTGAGGAACGACGGAGGGCCCGTCGCACCGGTGCGGTGCGACGGGCCCTCCGTGCGGGCGGGTGACGTCAGTGGACGTCGCCCATGAGTGCCCGGACCTTCTTGCGGTACATGAAGATCGCGAAGGCGGCCAGGGTCGCGGCCGCGGCCTCCAGGGCGATGATCCCGGTGCCGTTCAGGTCCACGCCCGCGAGGGAGAGCAGACCGGTGGTGCAGTCACCGGCGGTGACGGCGAGGAAGAACACGCCCAGCATCTGCGAGGCGTACTTCTTCGGGGCCATCTTCGTCGTCAGCGACAGGCCGACCGGGGACAGGCACAGCTCGGCGATCGTCTGGATCATGTAGATGCCGACCAGCCACATCGGGCTGACCTTGGCGTCGCCGGAGGCCATGCCGATCGGAGCGAGGAACACGAAGAACGAGATGCCGATGCCGAGGAGGCCCAGCGAGAACTTCACGATGGTGCTCGGCTCCTGGTTGCGGCGGGCGAGCCACAGCCACAGCCAGGCGAAGACCGGAGCCAGCGCCATGACGAACAGCGGGTTGAGCGACTGGAACCAGGTGGCCGGGAAGCTCAGCGGACCGATGTGGTCGGTGGTCTTGCTGTCCGCGAAGAGGGACAGGGTCGAGCCGCCCTGGTCGTAGATCATCCAGAAGACGGCCGCGGCCACGAAGAACCAGATGTAGCCGGAGACCTTCGACTGCTCGGTCTTGTCGAGTTCCTTGTCGCGCTTGATGCGGACGATCACGGCGATCGGGATGACCAGACCGGCGACGGTGATCGGGACCAGCGCCCAGTTCAGGGTGTACATGCCGGCGGCGACGACCGCGCCGTAGAAGACGGCGACGGCGACGGCCGTGAGGCAGACCTTCACGAGGACCGACTTGCGCTCCTCGGCGGAGAGCGGGTTCGGGACCTCGCTGCTCTTCTCGCTCAGGTGGCGGGTGCCGAAGAGGAACTGGCCCAGGCCCAGGGCCATGCCGATGGCCGCGAGCAGGAAGCCCAGGTGCCAGTTGTGGCTCTCGCCGACGGTGCCGATGACCAGCGGGGCGAGGAAGGCGCCGAGGTTGATGCCGACGTAGAAGAGCGTGAAGCCACCGTCACGGCGCGGGTCGTCCGGGCCCTCGTAGAGGTGGCCGACCATCGTGGAGATGTTGGCCTTGAGCAGACCGGAGCCGGCGGCGACCAGCGCCAGGCCGACGAAGAACATCGCCTGGCCGGGGATGGCCAGCGAGGCGTGACCGGCCATGATCACGAAGCCGGCGATGGTGACGGTCTTGCGGGCGCCCCAGACGCGGTCGCCGAACCAGCCGCCGGGCATGGCCATCAGGTAGACCATCGAGACGTACACCGAGTAGATGGCCGTTGCCGTGGCCGCCGTCATGGCGAGGCCGCCACCCTGGCTGCCGGTCGCCGCGTCCGCGCCGCCGGAGACCAGGTACAGAACGAGAAGGGCCCGCATGCCGTAGTAGGAGAAGCGCTCCCACATCTCGGTCATGAAGAGGGTGGCCAGACCACGGGGGTGGCCGAAGAACGTCTTCTCGGAACCAGAGGTTCCGGTCGAAGCCGTCGTCAGGCTGGACGCCATGTCGATCCTTGCTCTGTCGGGACGCACGCCTTGTGAGCGTGATGCGCCCGGTGGGGGAGGCCGGCACCGGCGGGGTCGAGTGACTCCGCCGGGATCCACGCCCCGGGAGACGCGTGTACGCGCCCTGGGACCCGGCCCACAGGTCTTTCACCGTCTCAAGGTTCGGCCGCGCCGACCTTACGCAGAAAGAGGACCTTGGCGCGCGAAGCTGGCCAAAGGTCCCCGATTACCGCTACTGACGTCTCGCCACCATACGACACGACAGTGCCGGATATGGAAGGACTTGAGAGATGGATCACAGGCGACGAAGGAACCGTACGCGATCATTCGAAGGTCATCTCCTGGATGCCCACAAGATCCCCAGGGGCCATCCGGGCCCGGCGGATCCCGCCCCGGCCCGGGCGCCGTGCGGACTACCATCACCCCATGACCCGTGTACTGCTCGCCGAGGACGACGCATCCATCTCGGAGCCGCTGGCCCGCGCCCTGCGGAGAGAGGGGTACGAGGTCGAGGTCCGCGAGGACGGCCCCACCGCCCTCGACGCCGGCCTCCAGGGCGGGGTCGACCTGGTCGTGCTCGACCTGGGCCTGCCCGGCATGGACGGCCTGGAGGTCGCCCGCCGGCTGCGCGCCGAGGGCCACACGGTCCCGATCCTGGTCCTCACCGCCCGCGCGGACGAGGTCGACACCGTCGTCGGGCTCGACGCGGGCGCCGACGACTACGTCACCAAGCCCTTCCGGCTCGCCGAGCTCCTCGCCCGCGTCCGGGCCCTGCTCCGGCGCGGCTCCACCGAGCCCGCCGTCGCCCCCGCGACCCACGGCGTCCGGATCGACGTCGAGTCGCACCGCGCCTGGATGGGCGACGAGGAGCTCCAGCTCACCGCGAAGGAGTTCGACCTCCTCCGCGTCCTGGTCCGGGACGCCGGCCGGGTCGTCACCCGCGACCAGCTGATGCGCGAGGTCTGGGACACCACCTGGTGGTCCTCCACCAAGACCCTCGACATGCACATCTCCTGGCTGCGCAAGAAGCTCGGCGACGACGCGGCGAACCCCCGCTACATCGCGACGGTCCGAGGAGTCGGCTTCCGCTTCGAGAAGAGCTGAGCCGTCGTTCCGCCCCGTCCGAAATGAGCCGAGCCACCCTTAAGCCATGCGCCGCCGCCTGATCAACTCCACGCTCGCCGTCGTCCTCGTCGTCATCGCCGTCTTCGGCGTCTCCCTGGTCGCCGTCGAGACCCGCACGATCTCCAGCAGCGCCCAGGAGAGCGTGGACTCGGAGGCGCTCAGGCTCGTCTCCATCGTCGACAGCCGGCTCATCGGCGGCGAGCCGGTCAACCCGGACATCCTCGCCGAGCAGGGCGGCGCCAAGCGGTACGCCCGGATCGGCATCCCCGGCCGCGACGCCATCGAGATCGGCACCCGCCCCGACGGCGAGGTCATCCGGGGCACCGCCCACGGCGAGCGCGGCGAGACCGTGGTCGTCGAGGAGTCCCGCTCCGCGGTGACCGCCGAGGTCGGCCGCACCCTGATGATCATCGGCGCGGTGGCCCTGCTCGCGGTCGTCGCCGCCGTCCTCCTCGCCGTACGGCAGGCGAACAAGCTGGCGTCCCCGCTCACGGACCTCGCCGAGACCGCCGAGCGGCTCGGCTCCGGCGACCCGCGCCCCCGACACAAGCGGTACGGGGTGCCCGAGCTGGACCGGGTCGCGGACGTCCTCGACGCCTCCGCCGAGCGCATCGCCCGGATGCTCACCGCCGAGCGCCGGCTCGCCGCCGACGCCTCCCACCAGCTCCGTACGCCCCTCACCGCGCTCTCCATGCGCCTGGAGGAGGTCGCCCTCGCCGAGGAGCTGGACACGGTCAAGGAGGAGGCGACGATCGCGCTCACCCAGGTCGAGCGGCTCACCGACGTCGTCGAGCGGCTCCTCACCAACGCCCGGGACCCCCGCACCGGCTCCGCCGTCGCCTTCGACCTCGACGAGGTCATCAAGCAGCAGATCGAGGAGTGGCGGCCGGCCTACCGCAGCGCGGGGCGGGCCATCGTGCACTCCGGCAAGCAGGGCATGCGGGCGGTCGGCACCCCGGGCGCGGTCGCCCAGGTCCTCGCCGCCCTGATCGAGAACTCGCTCATGCACGGCGGCGGCACGGTCGCCCTGCGCACCCGCGTCACCGGCAACCAGTCGGTGATCGAGGTCACCGACGAGGGACCGGGCGTCCCCGCCGACCTCGGCGCGCGGATCTTCGAACGGGCGGTGAGCGGGCGCAGCTCGACGGGGATCGGCCTGGCCGTGGCCCGGGACCTGGCGGAGGCGGACGGCGGCCGGCTCGAGCTGCTCCAGCAGCAGCCACCGGTCTTCGCACTCTTCCTGAGCCGCGAGGTCAGGGGCGTCGCGACGGAGCCGCAGGAGCGCCCGGTCCGGTAGCTCTTCGCGAGGAAAGGGCAGGTCAGACGTGGTCGGGCTGGCGGCGGACCGCCTGCCGGGGGGCCTTCTCCAGGAACGATTCGGCGGTCTGCACGGCCTCCTTCGCCGGCAGCGCGCGGAACACCCACGTGCGGTACGACCAGAAGCGGAACAGGGTCGCGACGCCGATGCCGAAGAACTTGAAGAAGTTGCTCTGCAGCGGGGTGTCCCAGCCGAAGCCGTACGTCGCCGCGTACAGCAGACCGTTCTGGATCACCAGGCCGACCAGGCTGAAGACGAGGAAGAGCACCAGCTCCTTGGTGCGGCTGCTCTTGTCCCGGTCCCGGTAGGTGAAGTACCGGAAGCCGAGGTAGTTGAACACGATCGCCACCACGGTGGCGATGATGCTCGCCCGCACGACCGGCAGCTCCGAGAAGTGACGGACGAGGTTGAACACGCCGAGGTCGACCAGAACCCCGACGGCACCCACGGCACCGAACTTGGCGACCTCGCGGACGAGCCCCTCGAGTCGCATACGCAGTGCGCCGGGTTCACTCATGGTGATCGCTGTGTCCGTCCGTCCGGATGACGTCCGGGCGACGTCAACCCATCCATGCTAACCAGCCCCCCAGTCACCCGCCCGTGTACCTCGCAAACCTGTGGAGAACCCGTTCCCCAGGCGTGTCCTACCCACCCGGAGCTTGTGCCAAAGCACAGCCGGACGAGTGTTCCCCGATGGTGCGGATACCCTAAGAGGGTGACGTTCCCCGTAGTAGGCATGGTCGGCGGCGGGCAGCTCGCCCGTATGACCCACGAGGCGGGTATCCCCCTCGGCATCAAGTTCAAGCTCCTCAGTGACACCCCGCAGGACTCCGCGGCCCAGGTGGTGAGCGAGGTCGTCCTCGGCGACTACCGCGACCTGGACACGCTGCGTGACTTCGCGCGCGGCTGCGACGTGATCACCTTCGATCACGAGCACGTGCCCGCGGAGCACCTGGCGGCCCTGGAGGCGGACGGCGTCGTCATCCGCCCCGGCCGCGAGGCCCTCGCGCACGCGCAGGACAAGGGGGTGATGCGCGCGAGGCTCGACGAGATCGGCGCCCCCAGCCCCCGGCACCGCATCGTCGCCGATCCGGCCGACGCCGTGGCCTTCGCGGCCGAGGTCGGCGGCTTCCCGATCATCCTGAAGACCGTGCGCGGCGGCTACGACGGCAAGGGCGTCTGGTTCGTCCGCACGCCCGAGGACGCCCAGGACCCCTTCCGCGCCGGGGTGCCGGTCCTCGCCGAGGAGAAGGTCGACTTCGTCCGCGAGCTCGCGGCGAACATCGTCCGCTCCCCGCACGGCCAGGCCGTCGCCTACCCCGTCGTCGAGTCCCGTCAGGTCGACGGCGTCTGCGACACGGTCATCGCGCCCGCGCCCGGCCTCGACGAGGAGCTCGCGGGGCAGGCGCAGGAGCTGGCCCTCCGGATCGCCAAGGAGCTGGACGTCGTCGGCCACCTCGCCGTCGAGCTGTTCCAGACGAAGGACGGCCGCATCCTCGTCAACGAACTGGCGATGCGCCCGCACAACTCCGGCCACTGGACCCAGGACGGGGCGATCACCTCGCAGTTCGCCAACCACGTCCGGGCGGTTCTCGACCTGCCCCTCGGCGATCCGCGCCCGCGCGCGCCGTGGACCGTGATGTGCAATGTCCTGGGCGGCGACTACCCGGACATGTACTCCGCGTACCTGCACTGCATGGCCAGGGACCCGCAGCTCAAGATCCACATGTACGGCAAGGACGTGAAGCCCGGTCGCAAGGTGGGCCACGTCAACACCTACGGCGACGACCTCGACGACGTGCTGGAGCGCGCCCGTCACGCCGCCGGCTATCTGCGAGGAACGATCGTTGAGTAATCCGCTCATTGGCATCGCGATGGGGTCCGACTCGGACTGGTCCGTCATGGAGGCCGCCGCCCAGGCCCTCGACGAGTTCGAGATCCCCTACGAGGTGAACGTCCTCTCCGCGCACCGGATGCCGCGCGAGATGATCGCGTACGGCGAGCAGGCCGCCGACCGCGGGATCCAGGCGATCATCGCGGGCGCCGGCGGCGCCGCCCACCTGCCGGGCATGCTCGCCTCCGTCACCCCGCTGCCGGTCATCGGCGTGCCGGTGCCGCTGAAGTACCTCGACGGCATGGACTCGCTGCTCTCCATCGTGCAGATGCCGGCCGGCATCCCCGTCGCCACGGTCTCCGTCGCCGGCGCGCGCAACGCGGGCCTGCTCGCGGCCCGGATCCTCGCCGCGCACGACGCCGATCTCCGCACCCGGATGACCGAGTTCCTGCAGGAGCTCAACGACCAGGCCACGGAGAAGGGCAAGCGGCTGCGCGCCAAGGTCGAGGGCGCGGCGTCCTTCGGCTTCGCCAAGTGAGCGCCGTACCCGGCGCGGCGGACCGTCTGGAGGAGGCCCGCGAGCTGCTCGCGGGCCACCCCGTCGTCGACGGCCACAACGACCTCCCGTGGGCGCTGCGCGAGCACGTGCGCTACGACCTGGACCGGATGGACATCGGCGCGGACCAGACCGGCGCGCTCCACACCGACCTCGCCCGGCTCCGGGCCGGCGGCGTCGGCGCCCAGTTCTGGTCGGTGTACGTGCCCTGCCGGCTGGCCGGGGACGACGCGGTCAGCGCGACCCTGGAGCAGATCGACGTCGTCGACCAGCTCCTCGACCGGTACGCCGCCGACCTCGCCCCCGCCCTCACGGCGGACGACATGGAGACGGCCCGGAAGCAGGGCCGCATCGCCTCCCTCAAGGGCGCCGAGGGCGGCCACTCGATCAACAACTCCCTCGCCACCCTGCGCGCGCTGCACGCCCTCGGCGTGCGCTACATGACGCTCACGCACAACGACAACAACGACTGGGCGGACTCGGCGACCGACGAGCCCGGCGTCGGCGGACTCTCCGCCTTCGGCCGGCAGGTCGTCCGCGAGATGAACCGCTCCGGCATGCTCGTCGACCTCTCGCACGTCGCCGCGACGACGATGCGGGACGCGCTCGACGCCACGGCGGCGCCGGTGATCTTCTCGCACTCCTCGTCCCGCGCGGTCTGCGACCACCCGCGGAACATCCCGGACGACGTCCTGGAGCGGCTGCCCGCGAACGGCGGCGTCGCGATGGCCACCTTCGTGCCCAAGTTCATCCTCCCCGCGGCCGTCGAGTGGACCGCGCGGGCGGACGACAACCTCCGGGCGCACGGCTTCGACCACCTCGACACCACCGCCGGGGCGATGAGGCTGCACCGCGCCTTCGAGGAGGCGAATCCGCGCCCGATCGCCACCGCCGCCACGGTCGCCGACCACCTCGACCACATGCGCGAGGCCGCCGGCATCGACCACATCGGCATCGGCGGCGACTACGACGGCACGGCCTTCACCCCGGCCGGTCTCGACGACGTCGCCGGCTACCCGAACCTGATCGCGGAGCTCCTGCACCGCGGCTGGTCCCGCCCGGACCTGGCCAAGCTGACCTGGTCCAACGCGGTCCGCGCCCTGAGGGACGCGGAAGCGGTCTCCCGCGACCTGAAGGCCCGCACGGCCCCGTCGAACGCGACGATCGACGCGCTCGACACCCCGTAGGGCCTGTCCGACAGGCCCTGGCGGTCCTCACCCGGACGGCCCAGCCCACCGAGCCCCCCGAGGGGGCCGGTGGCACGGTGGACGGTACTGCTCCGCCGCGCTCGGCGGGGCGGTACTGCATCGCCGAGTCCGGAGTCACAACCATGGCGGAACTGCTAGACGACCATCCCACCCTCTCCACCGTCCCCGCTGCCGCCGACGTGCCCACGCCCCCGGACCCACCGCCGCTCGACGAGACGGCCCGGGCCCGCGCCCTCCTGGCCGCCCAGCCCGTCACCGAGGGCCACACCGACCTCCCCGAGTCCCTCGACCCCGAGGACCTCCCGCCCGTCCGCGCCGGAGAGACCGGGGCCCAGCTCTGGTCCCTGCACGTCGAGGCGGACGAGGGCGTCCTCGGGACCCTGCGGCGGATCGACTCCGTCCGTGCCCTCGTCGCCACCTGCCCCGAGGACCTGCGCCTCGCGTACACCTCGTCCGAGCTGGCCGACGCCCGCAACTGCGGCCGCGTCGCCGCCCTGCTCGGCCCGGTCGGCTGGACGGCGCTCGGCGGTTCGGCCGCCACCCTGCGGGCCTACCACGCCCTGGGCGTACGGGCCGTGAACCTCACCTGCTTCGACCGCTTCGCCCGCGACGCCGTACGGGAGATGAACCGCATCGGCCTGGCCGTGGACCTCTCCGGCGCCGACCCGGACACGGTCCGCAGCGCCCTCGCGGTCACCCGTGCCCCCGCCCTGCTGACCAGGGCGGCCCCGGAGACCCTGCCGGACGACGTCCTGCGCCTCCTCGGCCAGAACGGCGCCGTCCTCATGGTCACCGTCACCGAGGACCCGGCGGCCGCCGCCGACGCCCTGGACCGGGTACGGGCGGGGGCGGGCCCGCAGTGCGTCGGCGTCTCCCGCACCACCGTCCCGGCCGTCGGCTACGTGCCGCTCTTCGCCGAGCTGCTCCGCCGCGGCTGGACCGCGCAGGAGCTGGTCGGCCTCGCCCACGCCAATGCCACCCGGGTGCTGCGGGGGACGGAGTTCCTGGCCCGGACGAACCGGATCCGGCCGGCAGCGGCCTGACCGCGGGAACGCGAGAGGGGCGCACCGCCGTCGGTGCGCCCCTCTCCCACGTGTCCGGCCGGGCTCAAGCCGTCGGGCGGCCCATCGCCCGGTACGTCCAGCCGGCCGCCCGCCACCGCTCCCCGTCGAGGGCGTTGCGGCCGTCGAGGACCACCCGAGCCGAGGCGACCCCGGCCAGCTCCGCCGGGTCGAGCTCGCGGAACTCGCGCCATTCGGTCAGGTGCAGCACCACGTCCGCCCCGCGCACCGCCTCCAGGGCGGAGGAGGCGTAGCCGAGGGTCGGGAAGACCCGGCGGGCGTTCTCCATGCCCTTCGGGTCGTAGACGGTCACCTGGCCGCCCTGGAGGTGTATCTGGCCGGCCACGTTCAGGGCGGGGGAGTCGCGGACGTCGTCCGAGTCCGGCTTGAAGGTGGCGCCGAGCACGGCGACCCGGCGGCCCAGGAAGGTGGACCCGCCGAGGGCCTCGCGGGCCATCTCGACCATCTGGCCGCGCCGCCGCATGTTGATCGAGTCGATCTCGCGGAGGAAGGTCAGGGCCTGGTCGGCGCCCAGCTCGCCCGCGCGGGCCATGAAGGCCCGGATGTCCTTCGGGAGGCAGCCGCCGCCGAAGCCGATGCCGGCGCGCAGGAACTTGGCGCCGATCCGGTCGTCGTGGCCGATGGCCTCCGCGAGCTTGGCGACGTCGCCGCCGGCGGCTTCGCAGACCTCCGCCATCGCGTTGATGAAGGAGATCTTCGTGGCCAGGAAGGAGTTGGCGGCCGTCTTCACGAGCTCGGCCGTCGGGAAGTCGGTCACCACGAACGGCGAGCCCTCGCCGACGGGGACCGCGTACACCTCGCGGAGCGTCTTCTCGGCCCGCTCGCCGAAGCCGCGCACGCCGACCACGATCCGGTCCGGGTGCAGGGTGTCCTGGACGGCGAAGCCCTCCCGCAGGAACTCCGGGTTCCAGGCGAGGTCGACGCCCTCCGGGAGGAGCGCCGCGAGCCGCTCGGCCGAGCCGACGGGCACGGTCGACTTGCCGACGACCAGGGCCCCGTCGCGGACGACCCCGGCGAGGGAGGCGAAGGCGGCGTCCACGTAGCTCATGTCGCAGGCGTACTCGCCGTGCTTCTGCGGGGTGTTCACGCAGACGAAGTGCACGTCGCCGAAGGCGCCGACCTCCTCCCAGGAGGTGGTGAAGCGCAGCCGGCCGCTCGATCCCTCGATGCCGGCCACGTGCTTCGCGAGCAGCTCCTCCAGGCCCGGCTCGTACATCGGGACGCGTCCGGCGGACAGCATCTCGATCTTCTCGGGGACGACGTCCAGACCGAGTACCTCGAAGCCCAGCTCCGCCATGGCCGCGGCGTGGGTGGCGCCGAGGTAGCCGGTGCCGATCACGGTGATCTTGAGGGCCATGCGGGACTCCAGGGAACGTCGGGCGGAATGCCTGCCCGAGCATAGTCGGGCCCTGGTCGGGGGCCCGGTCACGCCCTACCATTTGGGTTACTTAACGGTAGTTAGCAAGCGTGGGAGTGAATGAGCGTGGCGGGTTCGACTGATTTCGACCTGTATCGGCCCTCGGAGGAGCACGACATGCTCCGGGAGTCGGTGCGTGCCCTCGCGGAGGCGAAGATCGCCCCGTTCGCGGCGGCGGTGGACGAGGAGGGCCGCTTCCCGCAGGAGGCCCTGGACGCGCTGGTCGCCAACGACCTGCACGCCGTGCACGTCCCCGAGAGCTACGGCGGCGCCGGCGCGGACGCGCTGGCCACCGTGATCGTGATCGAGGAGGTCGCCCGCGCCTGCGGTTCGTCCTCGCTGATCCCGGCGGTCAACAAGCTGGGCTCGCTGCCGGTGATCCTGTCCGGCTCGGAGGAGCTGAAGAAGAAGTACCTCGGCCCGCTGGCCAAGGGCGAGGCGATGTTCTCCTACGCCCTGTCCGAGCCCGACGCCGGCTCCGACGCGGCCGGCATGAAGACCCGCGCGGTGCGCGACGGCGACTTCTGGGTCCTCAACGGCGTCAAGCGCTGGATCACCAACGCCGGCGTCTCCGAGTACTACACCGTCATGGCCGTCACCGACCCCGACAAGCGCTCCAAGGGCATCAGCGCCTTCGTGGTGGAGAAGTCCGACCAGGGCGTGTCCTTCGGCGCCCCGGAGAAGAAGCTCGGCATCAAGGGCTCCCCCACCCGCGAGGTCTACCTCGACAACGTCCGCATCCCGGCCGACCGCATGATCGGCGCCGAGGGCACCGGCTTCGCCACCGCCATGAAGACCCTCGACCACACCCGCATCACCATCGCCGCCCAGGCCCTCGGCATCGCCCAGGGCGCCCTGGACTACGCCAAGGGCTACGTCACCGAGCGCAAGCAGTTCGGCAAGCCCATCGCCGACTTCCAGGGCGTGCAGTTCATGCTCGCCGACATGGCCATGAAGCTCGAGGCCGCCCGCCAGCTCACCTACGCCGCCGCCGCGAAGTCCGAGCGGGTCGACTCCGACCTGACCTTCTTCGGCGCCGCCGCCAAGTGCTTCGCCTCCGACGTCGCCATGGAGGTCACCACCGACGCCGTCCAGCTCCTGGGCGGTTACGGCTACACCCGCGACTACCCCGTCGAGCGCATGATGCGCGACGCCAAGATCACCCAGATCTACGAGGGCACCAACCAGGTCCAGCGCATCGTCATGGCCCGCAACCTCCCGTAGGCACGGCGAAGGGGCGCCCACCTGACGGGGGGCGCCCCTTTCCGCATCCGGTCAGCGGTCCGAGGTCACCGTGACCGGCTCGTCGTTCTTGATCTGCTCGACGAGCTGCTTCACCTTCGGCATGTCCCACTTGAGGGAGTTCTGCGGCGCGCTGCCGGCGAGCGGCATGTTCATGGACTTGCCGTCGCCGCCGCTGATGCCCTTCATCGCGAAGAACATCTTCCCGAGGTCGTACAGCGACATGTCCTTGTCCACGATCAGCGTGTCCAGACCGGCGCCGAGCGTCGGGTACAGCGCGAACGGGTTGAGGATCGTGCCCGGCGTCGCCGCCTGGTTCGCGAGGGCGGAGAGGAACTTCTGCTGGTTCTTCGTCCGCTGCAGGTCCGACTGGGCGAAGGCGTACCGGGTGCGGACGAAGGCCAGGGCCTGCTCGCCGTTGAGGGTCTGCGTGCCCGCCTGGAAGTCGGCGCCGGACTTCTTGTCCTTGAAGCCCTTGTCGATGTTCAGCTCGACGCCGCCGAGCGCGTCCACGATGTTCGCGAAGCCGGCGAAGCCGATCTCCGCGTAGTGGTCGATGTGCAGGCCGGTGTTGAACTCGACGGTCCGCACGAGCAGCTCGGGGCCGTCCATCGCGTAGGCCGCGTTCAGCTTGGAGCCGCCACGGGCCGGGTACGACTTGCCCGACTCGGAGCCCACGAAGTTCGGGATCGTCACCCAGGAGTCACGGGGCAGCGAGACCATCGTGTTCCCGCTGGAGCAGGCCGCGAGGATCATCATCGAGTCGGTCCGCTTGCCCTCGGCGGAGCCGGTGTGGAGCTTCTTCTTCTCCTCGGCGGACATGCCCTCGCGGCTGTCGGAGCCGACGATCAGGTACGTCGTGCAGTCGCCCTCCTCCGGCCGCTCGATGACCTTGGAGAGATCGACCTCGTTGCGCATCTGCGAGCTGGCCCAGGCGTAGGTGCCGATGCCCCAGGCGAGGACGCCGACGACCAGCACGATCGAGCCGACCTTGATCCGCTTGCGCCAGTCCGGCGCGGGCCGGCCGGGCCCCTGCGGGGCGTACTGAGGGGGCACGGTGCCCCGGCCGCCGCCCTGGGCGCCGTTCTGGGGACCGCCGTACACCTGGCCGCTGCTGTAACCGGAGTCGTACCCCTGGTTCCGCGCCTGCGTGAAGTTCGGGTCGTAACCCTGGCCCTGGTGGGAGCGGGGCGGCTGCTGCGGAACCTGCGGGCGCTGCACATGGCTCATCCGGCGGGGTCCCTCGGGCTGGGAGTTCGCGCTGCCGCGGCCGTATCCGCCGTCATCGGGCCAGTCATTCATGTGGACCAGTGTGCCGGGCAGGGCTTTCCGGGCGACAGCCCGGGTGGAGGATCGGACCGGTGCTGTTGCCAAGCTGATGCAAAGCGGACCCGACGGGGACGGGGACCGGACCCGGCATAAGGTGGAGGACATGACAGACCAGGGCGATATCCCGGACGGAATTCCGGGCAAGCCGACTTCCGCGTCCCGCACCACCCTCAGCCACATCATGACCAGCCACGACACCAACCTCCTGGGCACGGTGCACGGCGGCGTGATCATGAAGCTGGTGGACGACGCGGCGGGAGCCGTCGCGGGCCGGCACTCGGGCGGCCCGGCGGTCACGGCCTCGATGGACGAGATGGCCTTCCTGGAGCCCGTACGGGTCGGGGACCTGCTGCACGTGAAGGCCCAGGTCAACTGGACCGGCCGGTCCTCCATGGAGGTCGGCGTACGGGTCATGGCCGAGCGCTGGAACGAGTCCACGCCCGCCACCCAGGTCGGCTCCGCCTACCTCGTCTTCGCGGCCGTCGACGCGGAGGGCAGGCCCCGTGCGGTCCCCCAGGTCATCCCCGAGACCGAGCAGGACAAGCGCCGCAACCAGGAGGCCCAGATCCGGCGCACCCACCGGCTGGCCCGCCGCCAGGCCATCAAGGAACTCCGAGAACGCCGAGCAGCCGAGGGCTACGAGGACTGACCCACCCCCGCGAGACCCCCGCTCCACCGCCGCCCCGCCGCCCCCGTTGTGGGCAGTGGTTCCGCCGGGGCGGTGCCCACCCGGCGGGTGGGCGGGGGCCCCGCCCGGCAAGCGCGGCCCCACACGGGCACGGGCGCGACCGTCACGGGCACACCACCTCGTCCCCCGTGACCGCCTCGAACGGTGCCCCCGAAGCCTCCGCCCGCACCGCCGTGACCCCCTTGTAGTCACCCCCCACGGTGACCCGCAGGGTCCCGCCCCGCCCCGGCACCGCCCGCAGCTCCGCCCCCGGCAGGGCCGCCGCCAGCGACTTCGCCGACCGGTCCCACCGGGGGTCGTACTCGACGACCGTCCGCGCCCGCTCCCGCCCCGCCCCGGTCATCGGCGTGCGCGTGGTGTCGAAGCCGGTCGCGCGCAGCGCGTCGTCGACCTTCCGCCCGAGCCCGTCGGTCCGGGTCCCGTTGTAGACCTGCACGCGGACCGTCCGCGGCGGCACGTCCACGACGACCGCCTTGGGGGCCGAGGTCGAGGTCGAGGCCGAGGCCGCTGCCTTCTGCGGGGAGAGCGGCTGGTCCTCCCGTACGGCCTGGAACAGCTTCTGCGCCTTCGCCGCGTCCCACTTCACGGTCGAGCCGATGCCCTTCACGGGGAAGCCCATGTCCCCGATCGGCACGGACACGAACTCGGACGAGGCGGGGGTGAAGCCGTGCATCGCCTTGGCGAGGGCGAGCAGCTGATCCGTACCGAAGTCCTCGTCGGCCCGTACGGAGCTCAGCATCGTCGTCGCGACCTCACGGAACCGCACCGGGTTGAGCAGCACCCCGCCGTTCGTCACCCGCTCGATCAGCGCCGCAAGGAACCGCTGCTGCCGCTGCATCCGGCCGATGTCGGCGGCCCCGTCGATGTGCCGGGAGCGCACGTACTGCAGGGCCTGCCCGCCGTCCAGCTCATGGGTGCCGGGGGAGAGGTCGAGCCCCGTGTACGGGTCCTTCAGGGCGCGCGTCGTGCAGATCTGCACCCCGCCGACGGCGTCGACGGTCCGCATGAAGCTGGTGAAGTCGACCTCCAGGTAGTGGTCGATCTTCACGCCGGTCATCGACTCGACGGTCCGCACGGTCAGCCCGGGCCCGCCCTCGGCGTAGGCCGCGTTCAGCTTCACCGGGTGGGCCCGGTGCTTCCTGCCGCTGTTCACGTCGGTGTGCTCGGGCATCTCCGCGTACGAGTCACGGGGGAGGCTGACGACGCTGGCCCGCTCCCGGTCCTCGGAGATGTGGACGAGCATGATGGTGTCGGTGCAGTGGCAGGGCTCGCCGCCGAGCCGGTACTTCGCCCTCTCCTCGGGGGTGATCCGGTCGCGGCCGTCGGTGCCGACGAGCAGCACGTTCATCCCGTGCCCGGCCTGCGGCCGGTTCTTCATGTCCTTGAAGGGGTCGACCCGGGTGATCCCGGTGTCGAGGCCGGTCACCAGGGCGTGCCCGACCCCGCCCGCCGCGAGGACCACCACGGAGAGCGCCGTCGCCGTCCGCATCCCCCACCGGGGCCGCCTCCGCCGGCGGACCGGTACGCGACGGGCGGCGGGCCGGGGACGGGGCGTGCGGGGCGGTGTGGGCACGGACGGGCACCTCCGCGGGTGGGACAGGGGACCGTGAGCACGGTAGGCCCATACGATCAGCGCAAGGGCGCACCACCCGCTCGGCGCGCACCGGTGTCCCCCGTTCGCGGTAACGTGGCGGGCGATACTGCTGTCTTCCGGGGGACGACCCCCGTACCCCCGAGGAACCATGCTGCCCCCCGTCTCCGTGATCATGCCGGTCCTCAACGAGGAGCGGCACCTGCGCAACTCGGTCCGCCACATCCTGGAGCAGGAGTACGACGGCGAGATGGAGGTGGTGATCGCCCTCGGTCCGTCCACGGACCGCACGGACGAGATCGCCGCCGAGCTCGTACGCGAAGACCCCCGGGTCCACACCGTGCCGAACCCCACCGGCCGTACCCCCGCCGCGCTCAACGCGGCGATCCAAGCCTCCCGTCACCCGATCGTGGTGCGCGTCGACGGCCACGGCATGCTCTCCCCGAACTACATCGCCACCGCCGTCCGGCTCCTGGAGGAGACCGGCGCGCAGAACGTCGGCGGCATCATGCACGCCGAGGGCGAGAACGCCTGGGAGGACGCGGTCGCCGCCGCCATGACCTCGAAGATCGGCGTGGGCAACGCCGCCTTCCACACGGGCGGCGAGGCGGGCCCGGCGGAGACGGTCTACCTGGGCGTCTTCCGGCGCGAGGCGCTGGAGCAGCAGGGCGGCTACAACGTGGAGTTCATCCGCGCCCAGGACTGGGAGCTGAACTTCCGCATCCGCGAGGCCGGCGGTCTGATCTGGTTCTCGCCGGAGCTCCGCGTCCAGTACCGCCCGCGACCCTCGGTGAAGGCGCTCGCGAAGCAGTACAAGGACTACGGCCGCTGGCGCCACGTGGTGGCCCGCTACCACCAGGGCTCCATCAACCTGCGCTACCTGGCCCCGCCGACCGCCGTCTGCGCGATCGCCGCCGGTCTCGTCGTGGGCGCCGTCCTGACCCCGCTCGGCTTCGTGATCCCGGCCGGCTACCTCGCCGCGATCACCGTCGGCTCCCTCCCGGCGGGCAAGGGCCTCTCCCTGAAGGCCCGCCTGCAGATCCCGGTGGCCCTCGCGACGATGCACATGTCCTGGGGCTACGGCTTCCTCACCAGCCCCCGCTCCCTCGCGAAGAAGGTCATCGCGAGCCGCCGCCCGGCGGTGAAGGCGGAGCACGTCTGACCGTCCCGTACACGACACGGCGAAGGCCGGACCCCCCGCGGGGGGTCCGGCCTTCGCCGTGTCGTACGGAGTGGACCGGGGTCAGTTCTTCGACTTGCCGTCCCACTTGTAGACCGAGTAGATGTCCATGCACGTCGCCTTGTCGTCGGCGCCGTCCGGCAGGTCGCCGGCTTCGGTCTGCGGCTTCTTGTACGTGTCGCCCTCGCGCCAGTCGGCGCCCACGATCAGGGTGATGCCCTGCGCGTCGGCGGCGGTGTCGGCCCGGACGGCCGAGGCGGGCAGTCCGAGGGCCGTCGCCACGGACTGGGCGTTCGACTTGCCCTGCTCGCCGCTCGCCTTCGGGTAGGTGACGACGGTGTCCTTGCGGCCCTCGCCCTCCTGGGTGGGTTCCGCCTGGGTGAAGCCCTTGCCCTGGAGCGTGGTCGCCATCTTCTTGGCCCGGCCCTCGGCGGGGGCCTGACCGTCGCCGTCGGTGCCGTTGACGACCGTGACGGCGATGGAGGCGGGGTCCTCGGCCGGCGTCTTCGGCTTCGCCGACTTCGACGGCTTCGGCTTGGCGTCGGCGGGGTCGCCGTTCTTGTCGAGGGCGACGTCGTCGCGGAGCATCGCCCACATCTTGTCGGCGGACGACGGGACCAGCTGCAGCCACTCCTTGGGCCGCTGCGGATACTCGACCGTCGGGACCGTGGCCGTGGTGAGCCGGTCCAGCTTCACGTTCTTGAACTGCATCGACAGGTCGTACAGCTTCTTCACGGAGCGGATCTCGTCGGAGACCTGGAGCGCCGTCGTGGCCGTCTCGGCCAGGCCGGTCAGCCTGCCGGTGTCGGTCCAGGCGTTCTGCTCCTGAAGCCGCTTCATCATGCCGTTCATGTACATGTGCTGGGCCTTGGCGCGGTTCTGGTCGCTGCCGAAGGCGTGCCGGGTGCGCAGCCACTGGAGGGCCTGCTCGCCCTTGATCTCGTGGGTGCCCTCGGTCAGCTGGAGGCCGGAGCCGCCGTGCTGCGCCGCGGTCGACCGGTCCCAGACGCCGGTCTTGACGCAGACCGGGACGCCGCCGACCTCGTCGGCCATCGCCACCACGCCGGCGAAGTCGACCATCATCCAGTGGTCGATGTAGACCCCGGTGAGGCTCTCCCAGGTGGTGAGGGTGCAGCCGGGACCGCCGCGCTGGAGCGACTCGTTGATGGGCCGGTTGTCGGTGGCGGCGTAGGACGTGCCGTCCTTGTCCGTGCACTTCGGGATGTGGACGACGGTGTCGCGCGGGATCGAGGTGATCGAGGCGTTCTTCCGGTCCGCCGAGATGTGCAGCAGCATCTGCACGTCGGCGAGCGGCTTGCGGTTCTTGTCGTCCCGGCCGCCGCCGAGGGCGATGTTCTTCTCGTCGTTCCGGCTGTCGGAGCCGATGAGGAGGATGTTCAGCGGTGTGTCGCCGAGCGCGTTCGGCGCGGCGCGCTTCACGCCGCTGTCGCCGCCCGCGCGGCTGCCGCCGCGGATGTTGCCGTTCAGGTGCTCGTAGTACAGATAACCGGCGCCGGCCGTGCCGAGTATCAGCAGCGACAGCGTGATCGCCGTCCACCGCAGCACCTTGCGCTTGCCGGTCTTCTTGGCACGGCGGCGCGCGGCGGCGCGTCCGCTCGGGCCCGTGCCGTCACCGCCACCCCCGCCGCGCCGGCGCTCGGCGCGGGTCGACGCGGGTGCGTCGGTGTCCGTCTCCTCGGGAGCGTCGCCCTTCGCGCCGGTCGCCTCGCCGGCGCCGTGCAGGTCGTCGTCCCAGCCCAGTTCACGGGCGCGCGGAACGCGTCCCCGCGTTCCCTCCCCACGCACGCTGCTCTGTCCCACCCCAGGTCCCCTCGTCAGTCAGCAGTGCCCAAGCCCCGGTTTTTCCGGGTCACTTGGCGCACACCTGCTTGTCAGCTGCTACCTTCTCCAGATCCTTCGGCGCCTTTGCCGGTCCGGTGATGGGCATCCCCGCCCCCTTGAAGTCGGCGCCGAGGACGAGCGTCATGGGCTCGCGCTCCCCGGCGTCCTGAGTGCCCGGCTTGAGAGCCGTGGCCGGCAGACCCATCATGTCCGCGAGCGTGCGGGCCTGATCGGCCTGGTTCGGTGCGTACGTGAGCGTGGTCTTCGCCGCCTTCTCGGGGGCGTTGCTCTTGTTGGTGGAGCGGTTCACGCCCTGCTCGTTCTGCAGCCAGTTGATGGTCGACTGGGCCGCGCCGGTGATGCCGCTGCCGTTGTAGACGTCGACGCGCACCTCGGCCGCGGTGGACCGCGTGCCCTTGAGGAGCGCGGCCTGCGCGTTCTTGGCGTCCTGCTGCTTCTTCTTCACCTCGGTGAGCGAGGTGTCGGACTGGATCATCGCGAACAGCTGCGGCGCCTTCACCGGGTCGGGGACGACCGTGGCCCTGATCTTCTCGGCGGGGTTGTCGATGACCGGCAGGGTCGTGAACGCGATGTTCTTGGTGTCGATGGAGGACAGCTCGCGGGCCAGGTCCTGGAGCTTGGTGAGCGAGCCTATGCCGGAGTCGACGGTGAGGGCGCTCGTCGCCGCGTTGGCGAGGTCGTACAGCTTGCCCGGGTCCGTCAGCGTGTCGTCCGACTTCATCTGCCGGATCATCGAACTCAGGAACTGCTGCTGGACCTTGATGCGGTCCAGGTCGCTCTCGTTGCCGAAGCTGTGCCGGGTGCGGACGAAGGCGAGGGCCTGCTCGCCCTTGACGACCGACTCGCCGGCGGGGAGCTTCAGGTGCGACTTCGGGTCGTTCACGGCCTTCTCGACGCAGACCTTCACGCCGCCGACGGCGGTCGTCATCTCCTTGACGGCGTTGAAGTCGGCCATCATGAAGTGGTCGACCTCCACGCCGGTGAGCTCCTGGACCGTGCGCATGACGCAGCCGGGGTCGCGGCCGTCCTGGCCGAGGCTGACGTTGAAGCGGACGTCCGTCTGGGCGGGGATCGTCTTGATGGTCCCGTCGGCCTGGCGCGACTGGCACTCGGGGATGTCGGTCTTCATGTCGCGCGGGATGGAGAGCGCCGTGGCGTTCGTCCGGTCCTTGGAGACGTGGAAGAGGATCGTGGTGTCGGCGTGGCCGGGGCTGTTCTTGTCGCCGTAGCCCGCGTTGCCCTCGCCGGTCCGCTTGTCGGTGCCGATGACCAGGATGTTGAAGGCCTTGCCCTTGGCGAAACCGGCGTTGGTGTTCTTGCCGACGACGTCGACGACGTCGAGGTTGTTGTTGAGCTTGTTGTAGATCGCGTACGCGCCGGCGGCGCCGCCCACGAGCACGAACGCCATCGTGCCGCCGGTCCACAGCAGGACCTTCTTCTTGCGGCCGGCGCCCTGCTTGCGCTTGCGGCGGCTCTGCGGCGGCACCTGGCCGCCCGCGGCCGGCTCCGGGGCGCGGCGGCGGCGCTGGCCGGGGAGGGGAGCCTCGGGCGGCTCGGAGGCGGGGGTCGGCGCGGGGGCGGCGGGGGTGGATCTCCGGGTGCGGGGCGGGGACTGCGCCTGCGACTGCCCAGCGGAGCGGTCCAGTCGCAGTTCGTAGTTGCCGGTCTGCGGGTTGAGGACCCACTGGTCGGCGGGGTCGATCTCGTCCGCCCGTCCACGGCTGTGCGCGTCCACGGTTACTCGAGTCCTCCGTCGGTGCCACGCGAGGCGCCTCCCCCACAGGGCGCCGCTCTCTCGGTCGTTCGATCCTTGCTGAGTGCGACCACGCGGTCGGGGTGCACCGGATCGCGTCACACTATCCGCCCAGTTCAGCGTGGGGCGACGTCCGTGACAAATTCCACGCCCCTTACAACCGGGCAATTTGCCCAAACCTCATCGGTCCCCGCGCTCGCCTTGGCGCGCGCTTTACTCACACACCCCTTCCGCCGCGTTCCGTCCCGTGAAGGTCGGCGTCGCCGACGGCGGCGACGTCTCCGTGTCGTCGGGCTTCCCGTCCCCGTCCCCGTCCGTGCCCGGGTCCTTCTTGTCCGTGTCCGGCGTCACCAGGACGGGCTTGTCCTCGCGCAGTTGCCGGAAGAGGTCGTTCGCCGCGGGTTGCACCAGTTCGTCACGATTCGCGTCGTATCGGTAGGAGCGGCGCGGGACGGTGAGGAACTGCACCTTCTCGGTCGGGATGGCCCGCATGGCCCGCGCCAGGTCGTACAGGTCCCGCAGCGAGTCGAGCCCCGGGTCCGTGGTGATCGCCTTCGTGGCCGCGTCCAGGACCGGGTAGAGCTTGGTCGGGTTGAGCAGCACGCCGTTGCTCTGCACCTTGTTGACGAGGGCACCGAGGAACTGCTGCTGGCGGTCCATCCGTTCGGTGTCGCTGCCGTTCCCGATCGACTTGCGGGCCCGGACGAAACCGAGGGCCTGCTCCCCGTGGAGCGTCTGGCGGCCCGCCGGCAGCTTCAGCTTCGCGTCCGCGTCGTCCACCGGCTCCTTGAGGCAGACCTCCACCCCGTCCACCGCGTCCACCATCTTCTTGAAGCCCTGGAAGTCGATCACCATGTGGTGGTCGACCCGGATCCCGGTCAGCTTCTCGACGGTACGGATCGTGCACGCCGTGCCGCCGAACTCGAAGGCCCAGTTGAACTGAGCGAACTGCTCCCGGGTGCGGGCCCCGTCCGCCTTGCGGCAGCTCGGGATCGTCACCATCAGGTCGCGCGGCAGGGAGACGGCCGTCGCGCTCGACTTCCCCGCCGCGAGGTGCAGCAGGATCGTCGTGTCGGAGCGCTGGGTTCCCTTGTCCTTGCCGTACTTGCGGTTGCCCTCGCCGGCCCGGGTGTCCGAGCCGATGAGCAGGATGTTCCGCGCGGCCGAGGTGCCCGCCGGCGGCCGCTCCTTCTCGTACTTCTCCAGCTCGGCGGCGGCGGTGGTGTCGGTGGTGATGTTGTCGTCGAGCTTCCGGTAGAACCACCAGCCGACCCCCGCGGCGGCCAGCACGACGACCGCGACGCCGAGGGCCGCCCAGCGCAGCCAGTGACGCCGGCGCGGCTCCTCCGGGGCGCCGGGAGCCCCGTCCTCCGGCGCCGGAGGATCCGGTTCGGCGGGCGTGCCTGCACGGTCCGTCACGTCTGGGTCCGTCCTTCGTGGCGTCGGCGGCGCGCCGGGCGTCCGCCGGTCACAGGAGGAGACGGCCGAACCCGACGCATGGTTGTGCGGAAGGAGTCGACTCCCCCCGGCCGATCATGTACCGGACTCGGCGCCGGGACCCGGGGACTCGGCGCGCCACTACGCCGATCGGGTTCAGCCGGTACGGCTCAGAGCGGTCCTGGTGGCGGATCGGCGCTCAGGTGGGCGGGGGCCGGTGCCGGAGCGTGCCGGGCTGGTGTGGGGGGTCCCTGCGGACAGGGGGTGCCCGGCGTCCCTCGTTCGCGCCCTCAGAGCGCCGTGTGCGTCACCCGCTCGCTCTCCACGCGCTTCTCCAGGGACTCGGGCGCCAGCTCGGCCAGGTTCCGGCAGAGCACCACCGAGCCGCCCGCCGCGAGGGGCGCGTACAGGCCCGCCGAGAGCCCGGCCCAGTTTTCGTAGCCCAGCCCGGAGAGCAGGCGGGAGCCGGGGGCGAGGCCGAGTGCCGCCGCGTCCGCGCGGGCCTGTTCGACGAGCTGGGCCCCGCTGCGTTCCGTACCGTCGACGACGAGCGCGGGAGCTTCCGGATCGACCGGTATGAACGGGGCGAACCGGTCGCCCTGGCTCGGCACCTCGACCGCGTAGTCCGCGTATCCGGCGGGCGCGGCCGGGAAGCGGCGGCCCAGCGGGGCCAGGGAGAGCGCGATCCGCTCCCCGGAGCAGGCGAGACCCGCCTCCAGGGTGTCAGGCCCCGCCACCACGACGTCCGCGTCCGAGGGGTCGCCGCCGATCTCCGCGGTCACGCCGACGGAGGCGCAGGCGAGCAGCCAGACGGCGCTCTGCCAGTGCGCGGGCAGCAGCAGCGCGAGCCGGTCGCCGGGCCCGGCGGACAGCTCGCCCTGGAGCAGGTTCGCCGTCTTGGCCACCCAATTGGCGAAGGTGGCGACGGACAATTCCACCCGCTCACCGGTGGCGTCGTCGTAGAAGGTGACCAAGGGGCGGGCGGGGTCCGCGGCGAGCGCGGATCGCAGCAGGTCGGCAGGGGTGCGGTCGCTGGCGTTCACGCCGGACAGCGTACGCGGGCGGGTGTGCGCGGGTCCGCCGTACCGGTGACGGCGTCCTCCGGTCGGACCGACGTCCCGTCAGTTTCCGGGCCGGTTCCCGGCGCGCGGAACACCCCGGCGGTACGCACGATCGGCCCATGCGTGCCTCACTCGCCTCCACGATCGCCGTCACCTGTGCGGCGGTGCTCGCCCTGCCGGTCTCCCTCACCGCGCCGGCGGCGGCCACGGCGCCACCCGCGGCCGCCCCCGCACTGCCACCCGCGCCCGAACTGCCGGGCTCCACCCAGTCGCTGCCCCTCGAACCGCTCGGCGCCGCCACGCGCGCCCTCGGCGACGCGGCCGGCTCCGACGGGCAGGGGCTCACCCGACGCGACGTCAGGCCCTTCTCGCTCGTCGGCGTCGTCTGGGACGACCCGGCGGCTCCGCTGCACGGCACCGTGCAGGTCCGCACCCGCGCCACCGGCGGCGGCGCCTGGTCGCCGTGGCAGGACGTGGAGACCCACAACGAGGAGCACGGCGCCGACCCCGATACCGCCGAGGGCTCCGCCCGGGCGCTCCGGGGCTCCACCGCCCCGCTGTGGGTGGGCGACTCGGACGGCGTCGAGATCCGCGTACGGGGAGAGGAACCGCTCCCGGCGGGCCTCCGGCTCGAACTGGTGGATCCGGGCGAGGGCCCGGCGGCACCGGAGGAGACCGCTTCCCGGCCCCGTGGCGTCGCGGCCCCCGCCCCGGTCGGCACGAGCGCGGCGGAGGAGGCCGCGAGCGCGGTGAACGCCCGCCTCGCGCCCTACGGCGCGACCTGGATCCCGGCCCTCTCGAAGGAGGAGACCGAGATCGAGGCCCGGAACATGCCGCGGGCGCGGGCGGTCCCCGCCGGCTTCGCCGCCGCGGCGGCGAAGCCGTACATCGGACCCCGACCCAAGATCATCACCCGTAAGGGGTGGGGCGCCGACGAGCGGATCCGCGAGAAGGGCTTCGTCTACACGAAGACCATCAAGGCGGCCTTCGTCCACCACAGCGCCACCGGCAACAACTACACCTGCAAGCAGGCCCCCTCCGTCCTGCGCAGTATCTACCGCTACCACGTCAAGAGCAGTGGCTGGCGAGACTTCGGCTACAACTTCGCCGTCGACAAGTGCGGAAACATCTACGAGGGCCGGGCCGGCGGCGTGGCCAAGCCGGTCATGGGCGCGCACACCCTCGGCTTCAACACCAACAGCATGGGCATCGCCGTCCTCGGCACCTTCAGCCGCAGCGCCCCGCCGGCCGCCGCCGTGACCGCCATCGCCCGCCTGACGGCTTGGAAACTCGGGCTCCACGGGGTGAATCCGAAGGGAACGTCGTACCTGATCTCAGGGGGCGGAAACCTGTACAAGAAGGGCAAGAAGGTCCGGTTCAACGCCATCGCCGGACACCGTGACGGATTCGCCACGGACTGCCCCGGCGGACGCCTCTACAACAAGCTCGGCACGGCCCGGACGAGCTCGGCGAAGTACCAGGGAAGGCTCTGATGGGGTCAGGGAGGCAACCATCTGCATAAACTGACCGGTCATATCGCACGGACGACCGAGACGGGCGACCGACCGGCCCCGAACAGGAAGCAGAGACGACAAGGTGACAGAAGCGATACTCCTGGTCGGTGGCAAGGGCACACGGCTGCGACCCCTCACGGTCAACACGCCCAAGCCCATGGTCCCGGCGGCGGGCGTCCCCTTCCTGACCCACCAGCTGGCCCGGGCCCGTGCCGCCGGCATCGAGCACATCGTGCTCGCCACTTCCTACCTGGCCGAGGTCTTCGAGCCGTACTTCGGCGACGGTTCCTCCCTCGGCCTCAGCCTGGAGTACGTCACCGAGGAGGAGCCGCTGGGCACCGGCGGCGCGATACGCAACGTGGCCTCGCGCCTGCACTCGGGCCCCGACGACCCGGTCCTCATCTTCAACGGCGACATCCTCACGGGCCTCGACATCCAGGCCCTCGTCGACACCCACTCCTCCTCCGGCGCGGACGTCTCGCTCCACCTCACCCGGGTCGAGGACCCGCGCGCCTTCGGCCTGGTCCCCACGGACGACACCGGCCGCGTCACCGCCTTCCTGGAGAAGCCGCAGACGCCCGAGGAGATCGTCACCGACCAGATCAACGCGGGCGCGTACGTCTTCAAGCGCTCGGTCATCGACTCGATCCCCACGGGCCGCCCGGTCTCGGTGGAGCGCGAGACGTTCCCGGAGCTGCTCTCCGCCGGGGCGCACCTCCAGGGCATGGTCGACTCCACGTACTGGCTGGACCTCGGCACCCCGCAGGCCTTCGTCCGCGGTTCCGCCGACCTGGTCCTCGGCCGCGCCCCCTCCCCGGCCGTCCCCGGCCGCTGCGGCGACCGCCTGGTCCTGCCGTCCGCGCGCGTCGCCCCGGACGCCAAGCTGACCGGCGGCACGGTGGTGGGCGCGGACGCGGTCGTCGGCGAGGGCGCCCGCGTCACGGGCTCCGCGCTCCTCGCGGGCGCGATCGTCGAACCGGGCGCGGTGATCACGGACTCCCTGATCGGCGCGGGGGCCCGCATCGGCGCCCGTACGGTCGTCAGCGGGGCGGTCATCGGGGACGGGGCGCAGGTGGGGCCGGACAACGAACTCCGCGAGGGCGTCCGGGTCTGGTGCGACACCACCCTCCCCGCAGGCGCGCTCCGCTTCTCCTCGGACCAGTAACCACCCCACCCCCGGGGCGACGCCCGCCCCGGGGGTGGGCTACGCCACCGGGGAGGTGCCCACCCACACGCCGGTCGCGAGCACCCGTTCCGCCGGGGCGGTGCCCACCCCCACGTCCGTTCCGGGCTGCGCCGGCCGGGGCGGTGCCCCGCCCACCCCCGTTGTGGGCAGTCGTTCCACCGGGACGGTGCCCACCCCGTTGTGGGCATGCGTTCCGCCGGGGCGGAACGGGTGGGCACAACGGAACGGCGCCCTTGCCGGCGCCAGAGGCTCCCGCGCCCTGACCCGCACCGACCGGTACGGCGCACAACGTGCTGCGGGTCCAGGCGCGGAACGCGGAGGCGCCGCTAAAGGGCGCCGTCCCGTGTGCCCACCCTCCCCCAAGCTCTCGGCTTCGCTCGAGCAGGGGGGACCCCCTCGCCCCAGCGGGACGATTGCCCACACGGCGGGTGGGCACCGCCCCGGCGGGCGCGGCCCGCACGAAGGCGGGGGGCACCGCCCCGGTGGGCGCGCGCCCACACGGGAGCCAGGGCGCGGGCACCGCCCCGCAAGCGCGCCCCCGCACGGGCGGAGGCACCGCCCCGCAAGCGCGCCCCCACACGGGCGGGCGGAGGCACCGCCCAACAGGCGCGCAGCCACACGACCGCACCGCCCGGCAAGCCCGCGCGGCTACGCTCGTACCCATGGCCGGCCGCTTCGCACCCAGACCCACCCGCACCACCCTCCGCGGCGGCCACATCCCCCTGCCCGCCGCCACAGGCGCGCCCGCCGCCACAGGCGCGCTCGACCTCGGCCTCACCCTCGGCCCCCTCCGCCGCGGCCCCGCCGACCCCACCTTCCGGGTGACCCCGGACGGCTCGGTCTGGCGGGCCAGCCGTACCCCGGACGGCCCCGGCACCCTCCGGGTCCGGATCGAGCAGGGGCGGCCCGGCGCCGAGGCGTGGGGCCCGGGAGCCGGCTGGCTCCTGGACCGCCTCCCCGCCCTCCTCGGTGCCGAGGACGACCCGACCGCCTTCGTCCCCCGCCACAAGCTGCTCCTGGCGACGCACCGCCGCCGCCCGGGTCTGCGTCTCACCCGCACCGGCCTGGTCCTGGAGTCGCTGATCCCGTCGATCCTGGAGCAGAAGGTCACGACGCACGAGGCCTACGGGTCGTGGCGGGTGCTCGTGCGGAAGTTCGGCGAGCCGGCCCCGGGCCCGGCGCCGGACGGCATGTACGTGATGCCGGACGCGCGCGCGTGGGCGCGGATCCCGTCCTGGGAGTGGCACCGCGCGAACGTCGACGGCAAGCGTTCGGCCACGATCGTCCGCGCGGCGCGGGTCGCGGCCCGTCTGGAGGAGGCCGCGCTCATGGAACCGCCGGCGGCCCGCGAGCGCCTGGAGCTGATCCCGGGCATCGGCCCGTGGACGAGCGCCGAGACGGTCCAGCGCAGCAACGGCGCCCCGGACGAGGTCACCACCGGCGACCTGCACCTGCCGGGCATCGTCGGCTGGGCGCTCGCGGGCGACCGCACGACCGACGACGAGGCGATGCTGGAGCTCCTGGCCCCGTACGCGGGCCAGCGCCACCGGGCGGCCCGCCTGATCCTCCTCAGCGGCCGCGTGCCACCGCGCCGGGCTCCCCGCATGACGCCGGGCGACATCAGGGCCCTCTAGAAGACCCTCACCGCACCTCGACGAACTCCGAAGCGAGCCGCGCCGGCCGTTCCTTCGGCGGCGCCGCCGGATGGCCGATGGCGACCGCGCCCATCGGGTCCCACCCCTCCGGCAGCCCGAGGACGTCCCGTACGACGTCCCGGCAGAACATCGTCGAGGACACCCAGGCCGAGCCGAGCCGCTCACCGGCGAGCGCCACGAGGAAGTTCTGCACGCCCGCGCCCGTGGCCACGAGGAACATCTCGCGTTCGGCGGCGTCCCGGCGCGGGTCGCCGTAGTGGTGGGAGCCGTCCATGACGAGGCAGGGCACGGCGAGGTAGGGCGCGTCGCGCAGGACGTCCCCGCGCCGGACCCGCTTCGCGATGGACTCCTCGGACTTGCCGTCCCGTCGCAGGTCCGCGATCCACGCGTCCCGCATCGCGTCGAGCAGCCGCGTCCGCGACCGCTGCGACTCCAGGAGGACGAACCGCCACGGGGTGGTGTGGTGCGGCGCCGGGGCCGTCACGGCGGCGGCGACCGCGCGCCGGACCGCCCCCGGGTCGACCGGCTCGTCGGTGAACTCCCGTACGGTCCGCCGCAGCGTCACCGCTTCCCGTACGGCCTCCGAGGTCCCGAGCCGGAACATGTCGTCGGCGGCGGAGCGGACGAGCGCCCGCGCGCCCTCCTCGCCGTCGCCGCCCACCACGTGGGGCAGCCCGCGGACGACGGCGACGGGAAGCCCGGCCGCCTTGCCCTTCACCAGGTCGCCGGCGGCGGCGAGTTCGTCGGCGGTGGCGACCACGGTCGCGCTCAGCGGGTTGCCGTGCGCGTCGGTCCCGCCGCGCAGGTCGTCGAGGACCCGCACGCCGGCCGCGCCGATGGCCACGTCGGTGAGGCCGGTGCGCCAGGGCCGCCCGAAGGTGTCCGTGACGACGACGCCGACGTCGACGCCGAGCGCCTCGCGCAGCCCCGAACGGATGCGCCGCGCCGAGGCGTCGGGGTCCTCGGGCAGCAACAGCACGGTGCCGGAAGGGGTGTTGGAGGCGTCGACCCCGGCGGCGGCCATGACGAGCCCCTGCCGGTTCTCGACGATCCGCAGCGGACCGCGCCGGGCCACCACCCGTACCGTCTCGGCGTCGATGGCCTCCTCGCGGTCGTCGGCGGCGACCATCCGGCCCTCGGCCTTGCTCACGATCTTGGAGGTGACGAGCAGGACGTCGCCGTCGACGAGCTCCGGTGACGCGGAGGCGATCAGCTTGGCCAGATCGTCCCCGGCGGCCACCTCGGGAAGCCCTGGAAGCGCCCAGACCCGGTACGAGGGGACGGCCGCGCTCACTTCCGAGCTTCCGGCGACGGTCACCCCCGCGCTTTCGGAGGCGGTCGCTCCCGCGTTTCCGGAGGCGGCCACGCCCGAGCTTTCGGCGACGGTCACCCCCGTGCCCTCCGCAGCGGCCGCCCCCGCCCCCTCCGCGGCAGTCACCCCCGGACCTCCTCGGCCAACGCCAGCGCCTCGCGTGCCATCGCGGCCGTCGCGTCCACGTCGGTCATCATCAGCGGCACCGCGCGGCAGGCGATGCCCGCCGCCTCGACCTCCGCGACCGTGCCCGCGTCGACGGTGTCCACGAGCCAGCCGCCGACGAGTTCGGCGCCGTAGTGCAGGGCGACCGCCGCCGCCGTGGACTCCACGCCTACGGCCGCGAGCACCTTGTCGGCCATGCCGCGCACGGGGGCGTCGCCGACGATGGGGGAGAGGCCCACGACCGGCGCCCCGGCCGCGACGACCGCCTCACGGATCCCCGGCACGGCCAGGATCGTCCCGACGCTCACCACGGGGTTGGACGGCGGGAAGAGGATGACGTCCGCCTCGGCGATCGCCTCCAGGACGCCCGGCGCGGGCTTTGCGGCCTCCGCGCCGACCGGCACGACGGCCTTCGCGTCGACGGAGGCGCGCAGCTTCACCCAGTACTCCTGGAAGTGCACCGCGCGCTGCTCGCCGTCCACCTCGATCGCCACGTGCGTCTCGACGCGGTCGTCGGACATGGGGAGGAGGCGCACGCCGGGCTGCCAGCGGGCGCACAGGGCCTCGGTGACGGCGCTCAGCGGGTAGCCCGCGCCGAGCATCTGCGTGCGGACGATGTGGGTGGCGAAGTCACGGTCGCCGAGGCCGAACCACTCGGGCCCGACCCCGTACGCCGCGAGCTCCTCCTTGACGGTGAAGGACTCGTGCGTGCGTCCCCAGCCCTGCTCCTCGTTGATGCCACCGCCGAGGGTGTACATCACCGTGTCCAGGTCGGGGCAGACCTTCAGCCCGAAGAGATGGATGTCGTCACCGGTGTTGCCGATGACCGTGATCTCCGCGTCCGGCGCGGCCTGCTTGAGGCCGCGAAGGAAACGGGCACCACCGATGCCGCCGGCCAGAACCACAATGCGCATGCACGCAGTTTGTCAGGCGGGGAGGACCTCGGGGGCGGCCGGGGCGCACTGGGCCCGGAGCGACTCGTGCATCGGCATCTCGGTCAGGCCGGGGAAGTAGACGTGCAGGCTGACGGCCGGTTCGAGGGAGTCGTTGGCGACCTCGTGGACGTACCCGGGGGCGAAGACGCGCTGCGCGCCGCCGGAGAGCGTCCGCACGCCCCGGTCCGTGCGCTCGGTGAGCTCGCCCTGCAGGACGGTCAGCACGCCGGAGGAGAGGCCGTGGTCGTGGAGCCCGCTGCCCTGTCCGGGCACCCAGGAGAGCAGCCAGACCTCGTAGCCGGGTCCGGTGCGCAGGCGGTGGTACCAGCGGGTGGTGGCGTCGTACTCGACGTACGGGGCCCACTGGGAGCGGTCGTCGGCGATGGAGCGCGCGAGGCCGGCGAACTCGGCCACGGTGACGGGGTGGGCGCGCTCGGGCTGGAGGAGGTGCGGGACCTCGAGGATGTCGCCGGCGATCTGAAGGTCGCTGTCCATGTTCATGGGGTGGGGAGGTTCCTCAGCAGAAACAGAAGCGGTGGGGGGTCACGAAAGAGAGGTGACACGGGTGACGCGGGGTGACGCTGGGGGAAGAAGCTGGAGCTCTACGGCATCAACAGCTGGGACAGCAACAGCAACAGCGCGCCTGGACAGCGCGGCGGAACCCACGGCTGTGGGTCGCGGAGGGCGCTGCGGTCGCTGGCATGCCACCAAAGGTGGCCGGAGGGGCACCCGACTGTCAACTCAATGCCCGATTTGGGGGCAATGTTTCACCTCATCCGGTTACTGTGCCCGGAGAAAGGTTTGTTCAGGCGCGGACCAGGACAGATGGCGCTTCGACCGCGCCCTCAAACATGGAGGGCTGTGATCGGGCTGTGATCCAGATCGCTTCCATGGTCGGATCGCAACAAGATCCAAGTCCTGGACGTCCTCCTCTGTGAAGGCGGCACGGCGCGATCAAGCCAGCGGCATGTGTCACGTTTTTTGGTGATTTGAACACTTTCCGCATACGCTTGGTTCCGCAGAGTGAATACGGGGCCCAATAGCAGATCTCGGCTTGACTCGCACAGAGCACGAACTTGTAATTTCACTCGTGTCGTTCGGCCGGGTTCGCCCCGGCAACATCACGGGGACGCACAGAACAGACGAGGGGCGCACATGACCGAGTTGTTCCAGGAACTGCTGGTCGAGGACGCGGACGAGGAACTCGGCTGGCAGGAGCGCGCGCTGTGCGCCCAGACCGATCCCGAGTCCTTCTTCCCCGAGAAGGGCGGCTCGACCCGCGAGGCCAAGAAGGTCTGCCTCGCCTGCGAGGTCCGCTCCGAGTGCCTCGAATACGCCCTGCAGAACGACGAGCGGTTCGGCATCTGGGGCGGCCTCTCCGAGCGCGAGCGACGCCGGCTGAAGAAGGCCGCCGTCTGAACCGCGCGAAGCCTGCCGGGCCCCCCGCGCCACGGCGCGCACACCAGGACATGACGAACGGTCCGCCCCCTGTGCACCATCCACAGGCGGCGGACCGTTCCGCGTGTCCGGCACGGTGTCCCTTACGAAGCCCTCCCGCACGGTCTGTCCACAGGGCGGCGGACCGCTCCGCGTGCAGCCGTTAGTGTGGGCCTCCGTCCGAGACGCTCCCCACGCCCCCCGCGGGCGACCCCGGCCGGAGGGCCCGTAGCTCGATGTCCTCAACTCCTGAGTTTCCGCGACACGTCGTCACCGCCGTGCTCGTCACCCACGACGGCGCCCGCTGGCTGCCCGACGCACTCGCCGGGCTGCTCGCCCAGGAGCGCCCCGTGCAGAACGTGGTGGCGGCCGACACCGGCAGCGCCGACGACTCGGCGCAGCTCGTCGCCGACGCCATCGGCGCCGACCGCGTCCTGCACCTCGCGCGCCGCACCGGCTTCGGCGCCGCCGTCGAGGAGGCCGCCCGCACCGCGCCCCTGCTCGGACCCGAGGAACTGCCCTACCTGAAGCGCCCCAGCGGCTGGGACCCCGCCAGCCGGACCTGGAACGACGAGGCGTACGACCTCCCCGAACTCCCGCACGGCGAACCGGTCCAGTGGCTCTGGCTCCTCCACGACGACTGCGCCCCCGAGCCCGGCGCCCTCGCCGAACTCCTGCGCGTCGCCGAGTCCGACGCGGAAGCCGCCGTCATCGGCCCCAAGCTGCGCGGCTGGTACGACAGGAAGCAGCTCCTCGAAGCCGGCGTGAGCATCGCCCGCAGCGGCCGCCGCTGGACCGGACTCGACCGCCGCGAGCAGGACCAGGGCCAGCACGACCAGGTCCGCTCCGTCCTCTCCGTCTCCACCGCCGGCATGCTGGTCCGCCGCGACGTCTTCGAGGGCCTCGGCGGCTTCGACCGGCGCCTGCCCCTCATGCGCGACGACGTCGACCTGTGCTGGCGCGCGCACTCCGCCGGCTTCCACGTCCTCGTCGCCCCCGACGCCGTCCTGCGCCACGCCGAGGCCTCCGCCCGCGAGCGCCGCACCGTCGACTGCGCCGGACGCACCGCCGCCAACCCGCACCGCGTCGACAAGGCCGGCGCCGTCCACACCCTCCTCGCCAACACCCGCGGCGGGGCCCTCCCGTACGTCCTCGTACGGCTCGTCCTCAGCACCCTGCTCCGCACCCTCGCCTACCTCGTCGGCAAGGCCCCGGTCCAGGCGGTCGACGAGGTCATGGGCCTCCTCGCGACCCTGCTGCGGCCCGAGAAGATCCTCGCCGCCCGCAAGCGCCGCAAGAACCCGGTCGTCCCCAACGGCGAGTTCCGGTCCCTCTTCCCACCGCCCGGTGCCACCCTCCGCGCCACCGTCGAGCAGATCGCCTCCCACTTCGGCGGATCCGAGGCCGACACCGGCGGCTCCCGCCACGGCGTCGTCGAGTCGGGCCCCGGCGGCGACGACGCCGACTACCTGGAGATCGAGCAGTTCGCCCGGCTCAAGAAGATCGCCCGCAAGCCCGGCCCCGTCCTCTTCGCCCTGCTCCTCCTCGTCTCCCTGGTCGCCTGCCGCAACCTCTTCGCCGGTGGCTCCCTGGCCGGCGGCGCCCTGCTGCCCGCCCCCGACACCGTCTCCGACCTCTGGTCGCGGTACGCCGACGCCTGGCACGCCCTCGGCACCGGTGGCACCCAGACCGCCCCGCCCTACCTCGCCGTCCTGGCCGCGCTCTCCGCGCTGTTCCTCGGCTCCACCTCCACCGCGCTGACCCTGCTGCTCGTCTGCTCGGTCCCGCTCGCCGGCTTCACCGCGTACTTCGCCGCCCGCGGCATCGTCGGGTCCCGGCTCCTGCGCGCCTGGGGCGCCATCGCGTACGCCTTCCTGCCCGCCGCCACCGGCGCCCTCGCCGCCGGCCGGCTCGGCACCGCCGTCCTCGCGATCCTGCTCCCGCTGATCGCCCGCGCCGCCGTCGCCGCCCACGGCTTCAACCGGCCCGACCGGGGCAGCTGGCGCGCCACCTGGGCGTACACCTTCCTGCTCACCTTCGCCACGGCGTTCACCCCGGTCGTCTGGCCGCTCGCCGTCCTCCTCGGCCTCGGCGTGCTCGCCGTGCGCCGCTCCGACCTCACCGCGTACGGACTGCGCTTCCTGGCCGCCGTCGGCACCCCGCTGCTCGTCCTCGCGCCCTGGTCGCTCACCCTCCTCACCGACCCCGGCGCCTTCCTGCGCGAGGCCGGCGTCGACGTCCGTACGGGCACGGCCACCGCGCTCGACCTGCTCGCCACCAGCCCGGGCGGCCCCGGCACCACCGGCGGCCTGCTCCTGATCGGACTCGTCCTCGCCGGCCTGGCCGGCCTGCTGCGCGAGGAGCGGCAGCTCGCCGTCCGCACGGCCTGGGCCGCCGCCCTCGCCGGCCTCCTCTTCGCCGCCCTGTCCAACGGCGCGGGCGGCACCGGCTGGGCCGGACCCGCCACCCTCGTGTACGGCGCCGCCCTCATCGCCGCCGGCATGATCGGCGCCGAGGGCGGCCGCACCCGCGTCGCCGCCCACGGCTTCGGCTGGCGCCAGCCCGTCGCCGCCCTCATCGCCCTCGCCTGCGCGCTCGGCCCGGCCGTCGCCGCCGTCGGCTGGATGATCGGCGGCGCCGACGGCCCGCTGACCCGCCGCGACCCGGTCCAGGTCCCGGCCTTCGTCGCCGAGGAGAGCGGCACCCGCGACCAGCCCCGCACCCTCGTCCTCGGCGCCGCCGCGCCCGGCGAGGTCGCCTACACCCTGGTCCGCGGCTCCGGCGCCCGCCTCGGCGACGCCGAACTCACCGCGGCCGCCGAGGACGCCCCCCGCCTCGACGCGGTCGTCGCCCGCCTCATCGCCGGCTCCGGCGCCGACCAGACCCAGGAGCTCAGCGGCTACGCCATTCGGTACGTCCTCGTACGGGACGGAGCACCGCGCCAGATGAGCCGCGTCCTCGACTCCACGCCCGGCCTCAGCCGCCTCAGCCAGCTCGACGGCAGCGCGCTCTGGCGCGTCGACCGCGAGATCGCCCGCGTCATGATCGTCCCGCCCGCCGCAAAGACCGGGGACGCCGGGAGCGCGCAGGAGACCGCCAAGCCGGTCGCCGTCGCCGCCGGTCCCGTCGAGGCGCACACCCAGATCCCCGCGGGCCCCGCCGGCCGCGTCCTGCGCCTCGCCGACCGCGCCGCCGACGGCTGGACCGCCACCCTCGACGGCAAGGAGCTGACGCGGACCACCGTCGACGACTGGGCCCAGGGCTTCGAGCTCCCCGCCGGAGGCGGCCGCCTCGACCTCACGTACGACGAGCCGCTCGGCCACACCGCGTGGATCTGGGCCCAGGCCGGCCTCGCCGTCGTCCTGCTCGTCCTCGCCCTGCCCGGGCGGCGCCGCGAGATCGACGACGACCTCCCCGAGGAGGAGCTCGCGATCCCCGCCCAGGCGACCGAGGGCGACGGCCGCCGCGCCCGCCGGCTGCGCGCCGCCGCGGAAGCCGAGGCGGAGGCCGCCGGCGCCCCCGAGTTCCCGGAGTTCCCGGCGCCCCCGGAGAACGAGCCCGCCCCGATCCCTGAGCAGCAGTCCTACGAACCCCGGGACCAGGACCAGGAATGGGACGGCGGCTACGACCCGGCCTACGCCCAGGCGCCCGCGCAGCAGGCCCAGGAGCAGCCGGGTGCCCAGCCGTACGCCGACCAGGGCTACTACCAGGACTACGCGGCCGACCCGTACCAGCAGCAGCCGTACGCGTACCCCCAGCAGGGATACGAACAGCAGGGGTACGAGCAGCAGGGCTATGAGCAGCCGCAGTCGTACGACCCGCAGCAGCCCCAGCAGCAGTACGACCAGCAGCAGTACGACCCGTACGGCTACGGCTACGGATACCCCCAGGGCCACGAGACCGAGCAGCGTCCCGACGGGAGCAGCAACCAGTGAAGCGCACGACCCTCTCCCTGATCGCGGGCGCCACGGCCCTCGCCGCCGTCACCGGCTTCGCGGCCCTCACCGCCCCGGACGGCACCGCCGCCCCCGAGGCGAAGGCCACCACCCGCCTGCCGGTGGAGCGCGTCGGCCTCGTCTGCCCGGCCCCCAGCACCTCCGAGGTGGCCGAGACGCTCTACACCTCGTACACCCCGACGAGCACCGGCGCGGCGAAGGGCACCCCGGGCAAGACCGAGCAGCCCACCGCCCTGCTGCGGACCGCCCCGCGCGCGACGCCCGCGGACGGCACCGGCAAGACCGGCAAGAAGCCCAAGGCCTCCAAGGCCCCGGCCACCGTCACCGCCCCCGGCAAGCCCGTCACCGCCGAGGCGGACGGCGGCTCCGTGCCCGCCCTCACCGGCTCCGCGACCGGCACCCTCGCCCCCGGCTGGACCGTCCAGCAGACCACCGTCGTCCCGGCGGGCGGCGCGCGCGGCCTCCTCGGCCTCGGCTGCGGCGCCCCCGACACCGACTTCTGGTTCCCGGCCGCCTCCACCGCCAAGGACCGCCAGGACTACGTCCACCTCACCAATCCGGACGACACGGCCGCCGTCGCCGACATCGAGCTGTACGGACCGGAGGGCCTCCTCAAGTCGCAGTTCACCGAGGGCATCCCGGTCCCCGCCCACTCCACCGTCCCGGTGCTCCTCTCCACCCTCACGAGCGAGACCGGCCGGCGGGACGTCACCGTCCACGTCACCACCCGCAGCGGACGCGTCGGCGCCGCCGTCGCCGCGGCCGACGACAAGCTCGGCAGCGACTGGATCGCCCCGGCCGCCGACCCGGCGGCCACCGCCGTGCTCCCCGGCATCCCGGCCGACGCCACCTCGGTGCGGCTCGTGGCCTTCGCCCCCGGCGACGACGACGCCGACCTCAAGGTCCAGCTGGTCACCGCGACCGGCACGATCGTCCCGGCGGGCGGCGGCTCGCTCCACGTGAAGTCCGGGATGACGGCCTCCGCCGACCTGCCGGACCTCACCCGGGGCGCGGTGGGCTCCCTGCTGCTCACCCCGAGCGACCCGAAGAAGCCGGTCCCGGTCGTGGCGGCCCTCCAGGTCGTGCGCGGCAAGGGCGAGAACACCGAGATCGCGTTCATCCCGGCGACCGCGGCCGTCTCCGCCCGTGCGACGGTCGCCGACAACCGCGCCAAGGCCTCGACGCTCTCCCTGACCGCCCCCGGCGCGGACGCCCGGGTCAAGGTCACCGCCTCGGCCGGTTCCGAGGGGGGCACGCCGGTGTCGAGGACCGTCACCGTCAAGGGGGGCACGACGACGGTCCTGACCGACCTCGTCCCCGGGGGCCTCAAGGGCTCCTACGCGCTGACCGTGGAACCCGTCTCCGGCGGAAAGGTCCACGCGGCACGGACGCTCGCCCTCCCGGAGGACGGCATCCCGATGTTCACCGTCCAGACCTTCGTCGACGACCGAGGCACGGTAGAACTCCCGACGGCCCACCAGGACCTGGGCGTACTGGACTGAGCTCCTGTGCGGGGCCCCGCCCGTCCCCGCCGTGTGGGCAATCGTCCCGCAGGGGGGTGCCCACCCACCCTCGCCCACCCGTTGTGGGCAATCGTTCCGCGGGGCGAGGGGGGCCCTGTTCGAGCGAAGCCGAGAGCTTGGGGGAGGGTGGGCACACGGGACGGCGCGCTCAGCCGCGCCTGGGCTCCGGTGCCTGAACCCGCACCCGGCGGACGGCGCGCAGTCGTGGGACGCACCGGTACGGGCCCGGGGCCCACCCGACGGGCTCAGTCCTGCCCGTACCGAGGATCAACGGACTCGGGTGAGAGCCCGAGCAGCTCGGCCACCTGCTCCACCACGACCTCGTGCACCAGCACCGCCCGCTCGTCCCGACTCTTCGAGCGGATCTCGACCGGCCGCCGATAGACGACCACCCGCGCGGGCTCGTTCTTCTCGGCGGGCAGCGCACCGCCCAGCGGCACCGTCTCGCCGGACACCGGCGGCGGCACCTCCATCACCATGAAGTCGACGTCCGCCAGCTGCGGCCAGCGCCGCTCCAGGCGCTCCACCGAGTCGAGGACGAGGTCGCGGAAGGTGTCGGCCCGGCTCGCGGAGAGCGGCACCTGCGGCGGCGCGACGGGTCCCCGCATCCCGCGGCCGTGCCGGTCGCGGCGGCGGACCCGAGGCTCCGCCGGGGGCTCCACGGGACGGTGCGAGGGGCTCGGCGGTACAGGACTGTCCATCACTGACGCAGCGTAACTCCCATCCGCCCCACCGCACCGTGGCGCCTCCTCGCCGACTTCCCCGGCGTGCCCGCGCCCCCGCCGCACTCCCGCCGCGCCCCCTGTCGAAACCTGAACATTCCGGCCGAGCCCACGCCCGATTCGAGGGCTCGTCGCGATCGGCCATCTGGCCCTGGTTGACCGGATTTGTATCCCAAGGTGTCTGAATACCCCCCTGCCCTCCCCTCCTTGGGTCCCCTCCCTCGCAGGTCAGAGCCTCCATCACTCGAAGGGGGGTGTCGGAGGTCACACCGCGACACGGTGGAGTGACCTGAGGGAGAGTCGTCGCGGCCCGCTCAAGAGTGCGGTACCGTCCAACGTCGTGAGCCCTGTACGTCGCTGTTCGCGCACCGCGTGCGGCCGCCCTGCCGTCGCGACACTGACGTACGTCTATGCCGACTCGACTGCGGTCCTCGGCCCGCTCGCCACCTACGCCGAGCCCCACTGCTACGACCTGTGCGCCGAGCACAGCGAGCGCCTCACCGCCCCGCGCGGCTGGGAGGTGGTGCGGCTCTCCGACGGGTCCGCGCCCACCCGCCCCAGCGGCGACGACCTCGAAGCGCTGGCCAACGCGGTCCGGGAGGCGGCCCGCCCCCAGGAGCGCGCGGCCGAGGCCGGCGGCAAGGTCGGCGGAGGCCGCGGCGGCGACCCCATGGAGGTCGGGCGCCGCGGACACCTCAGGGTGCTCCGTTCCCCCGACAACTGACGGCATCCGGCCACCGTCCGCGCCCCCCGACCTCGCTCCGGGTAGTTTTGGCGTTCCGTACACGCGCCGCACACGCGTGTCAGAGCACTCAGGAGGGTGGATCCGTGACTGCCGATCTGTCGCAGATCGTGAAGGCGTACGACATCCGCGGAGTCGTACCCGACCAGTGGGACGAGAAGCTCGCCGAGCTCTTCGGCGCCGCCTTCGTACGGGTGACGGACGCGGACGCGATCGTCATCGGCCACGACATGCGGCCCTCGTCCCCCGGCCTCGCGGCCGCCTTCGCGCGCGGCGCGGCCCGCCTCGGCGCCGACGTCACCCTCATCGGGCTCTGCTCCACGGACCAGCTGTACTTCGCCTCCGGCAGCCTCGGCCTGCCCGGCGCCATGTTCACGGCCTCCCACAACCCGGCCCAGTACAACGGCATCAAGATGTGCCGCGCCGGCGCCGCACCCGTCGGCCAGGACACCGGCCTCGCCGACATCCGCGCCCTCGCCGAGGAGTGGTCGGAGAAGGGCGCCCCCGAGGCGGCGGCGAAGCAGGGCGCCATCACCGAGCGCGACACCCTCGCGGACTACGCCGCGCACCTCAAGAACCTGGTGGACCTCACCGCGATCCGCCCCCTCAAGGTGGTCGTCGACGCGGGCAACGGCATGGGCGGCCACACGGTTCCGACGGTCTTCGAGGGCCTCCCGCTGACGACGGTCCCGATGTACTTCGAGCTGGACGGCACCTTCCCGAACCACGAGGCCAACCCGCTCGACCCGAAGAACATCGTCGACCTCCAGGCCCGCGTCCAGGCCGAGGGCGCCGACCTCGGCCTCGCCTTCGACGGCGACGCCGACCGCTGCTTCGTCGTCGACGAGCGCGGCGAGCCGGTCTCCCCGTCCGCGATCACGGCCCTCGTCGCCGCGCGCGAGCTCGCCAAGAACCCCGGCGGGACGATCATCCACAACCTGATCACCTCCTGGTCGGTGCCGGAGGTCGTCCGCGAGCAGGGCGGCGAGCCGGTCCGCACCCGCGTCGGCCACTCCTTCATCAAGGAGGAGATGGCGAAGACCGGAGCGATCTTCGGCGGCGAGCACTCGGCGCACTACTACTTCAGGGACTTCTGGAACGCGGACACCGGCATGCTGGCCGCACTCCACGTCCTGGCGGCCCTGGGCGGCCAGGAGGGCACCCTGTCGGACCTGGTCTCGGCCTACGACCGGTACGCCTCCTCGGGCGAGATCAACTCGACGGTCGCGGACCAGGCGGCGAGCACGGCCAAGGTGAGGGCGACGTACGAGGACGCCGAGGGCGTCACCTTCGACGAGCTCGACGGCCTGACCGTGACGGCGGCGGACTGGTGGTTCAACCTCCGCGCCTCCAACACGGAGCCGCTGCTCCGCCTCAACGTCGAGGCCCGCGACGGGGCCACCATGGCCAAGATCCGCGACGAGGTCCTCGCCCTGGTCCGGGCGACGGACTGACCCCGCCGCCCCGCCGGGGAACGGGGGCGTGCCCCGTTCCCCGGCGGTAGGCTGACCTGGCCCGATCCGTCTGTTCGAAGGGACACCCCATGCCGCTCGAAGCCGGCCTCCTGGAGATCCTGGCCTGCCCGGCCTGCCACGCTCCGCTCAACGACCGCACGGCGGACGAGACCCCCGAGCTGATCTGCACGGGCCCCGACTGCGGCCTCGCCTACCCGGTCCGCGACGACATCCCGGTCCTCCTCGTCGACGAGGCCCGCAAGCCGGCGTAACGCCTCCGTTGTGGGCATTCGTTCCGCTGGAGCGGCGCCCGCCCTCACCGGACGCGCCCCGTTGTGGGCCTTCGTTCCGCAGGGGCGGAACGGGTGGGCACAACGGACGGCGCCCCTCGCCGGGTCCAGGCTCCCGTGCCTGAACCCGCACCCCGACGGGCAGACGGGCACCGGGGCCTCCCCGCCGAGTACGGGTCCCGAGCGGTACGGGCCCGCGCGCCCTCCGGGGAGGCCGGGCGCACCACCAGGCCCCGCACCCGCAGCGCCCTCTCACCCACCCCGTCCACCCGGGAGGCACCGCACATGCTCGACGAGACTCTCCTCGACGCTCCGGACGACCTCGCCCTGGCCGACCGCCGCGGCCTCCTCCGCGGCGCCGCCGAAGCCGGCGCACGGGTACGGACCGCCGCCCGGCACGCCACCGAGGCCGGCATCGCGGACCTCCGCCCCGAGGGCCGCCCCCGCACCGTCCTCGTCGCGGGCCCCGGCACCGCCGCCGCAGGCGTCGCGGACCTGATCGGCGCGCTCGCCGGAGCCGCCGCCCCCGTCGTACGACTCCAGCCGACCGGCGTCGCCCCCGCCGCGGGCGCCCTGCGCTGGGCCCTGCCGGGCTGGGCGGGTTCGGTGGACCTGCTGCTGCTCCCGACCACGGACGGCGGCGAACCGGGCCTCGCCCTCCTCGCCGAGCAGGCGTACCGCCGCGGGATCACGGTCGTCGCCGTCGCCCCGAAGGACTCCCCGCTCGCCGAGGCGGTCAACGGCTCGCGCGGCCTGTTCGTCCCGATGGCCATCACCCCGAACGAGTCGCCCGACGAGTACGCCGAGAGCATCGCGGCCAGCCCGGGCGCCCTCTGGGCCCTGTTCACCCCGCTGCTCGTGCTCCTGGACCGCGTGGGTCTCATCGAGGCGCCCTCGGAGGCCCTGGAGAAGGTCGCCGACCGTCTGGACCGCACGGCGGAACGCTGCGGCCCGGCCATCGCCACGTACAGCAACCCGGCGAAGACGCTCGCCGCGGAGCTCGCGGACTCGCTCCCGCTGATCTGGACCGAGGGCAACGCCGCGGGCCCGGCCGGCCGCCGTTTCGCCGCGATCCTCGCCGAACTCGCGGGTCTGCCCGCCCTCGCCGCGGAGCTCCCGGAGGCCCTGCCGGCGCATGGAGTGCTCCTCGCGGGCGACTACGCGGCGGGCGCGGACCCGGACGACTTCTTCCGCGACCGAGTGGAGGAGCCGCAGGCGCTCCGCGCGCGCGTGGTCCTGCTCCGCGACCGCCCGGCGGGCGGCCTGACCGCCGGCCCGGCAGCCCGCGAGCTGGCCCTCGGCCACGGGACCGCCATCAGCGAGCTGGAACCGGAGGAGGGCGGCGACCTGGAGACCCTCGCCGAGCTGCTCGCGGTGACGGACTTCGCGGCGGTGTACCTCGCCCTGGCCACCTCGGGCCGCACCCCGCACTAGCCCCCCCGCCCGGCGCCCGTCCGACACCCACCGGCGCCAACCCGAGCCGACCCGGGCGCCGGTGCACCGGCAGAACCACCGGTACACCGCGAGGACCCCACTCCGTCACCCGCGTGCCCACCGCCCCGACACCCGCCCGTCACCCGCCCCCTGTCACCTGTCACCCGACACCCGAAGACCCGTCACCACTCCGAGGAGCTGGCAGGCACCATGGACCGCCTCGTCAACACCGTCCGTCCCTACGCCTGGGGATCCACGACGGCCATCCCGGAACTGCTCGGAACCGCCCCCACCGGCGAGCCCCAGGCCGAGATGTGGATGGGTGCCCACCCCGGCGCCCCCTCCCGCACCGGGCGGGGCGCGCTGAACGACCTCATCGCCGCCGACCCCGTACGCGAACTGGGGGAGCGGACCGTCGAGAAGTTCGGCCCCCGGCTCCCGTTCCTCCTGAAGCTGCTCGCCGCGGGCGCCCCGCTCTCCCTCCAGGTCCACCCCGACCTCGCCCAGGCCAAGGCCGGGTACGCCGCCGAGGAGGCCGCCGGCATCCCGGTCGACGCCCCGCACCGCACGTACAAGGACGCCAACCACAAGCCCGAGCTGATCTGCGCCCTCACCCCCTTCGACGGCCTGTGCGGCTTCCGTGACCCCGTCGAGGCCGCCGACCTCATCGCCGCGCTCGGCGTCGACTCCCTCAAGCCGTACGTGGACCTCCTCCACGCCCACCCCGAAGAGGCCGCGCTCCGCGAGGTCCTGACGGCCCTGCTCACCGCCGACCGCGAGGAGATGGCGCACACCGTCGCCGAGGCCCATGCCGCCGCCGACCGCCTCGGCGGCGACCACGCCCCGTACGCGACCCTGGCCCACCACTTCCCGAGCGACCCCGGCGTGATCGCCGCCATGCTCCTCAACCGCGTCCGGCTCCAGCCCGGCGAGGCCCTCTACCTCGGCGCGGGCGTCCCGCACGCCTACATCGAAGGCCTCGGCGTCGAGATCATGGCCAACTCCGACAACGTGCTGCGCTGCGGCCTCACGCCCAAGCACGTCGACGTCCCCGAACTCCTCCGCGTCGTCCGCTTCGAGCCGACCGAGCTGGCCGTCCTGCGCCCCGAGGCCTCCCCCTCCGGCGAGGAGGTCTACGAGACCCCGATCGACGAGTTCCGCCTCTCCCGGTACGTCCGCGCGGAAGGCGCCGCGCCGACCGACGTCACCGCACCCACCCCGCAGATCCTGCTCGCCGTCGCGGGCCGCACGCAGGCGGGGGAGGTCAGCCTCGCCCCGGGCGAGTCCGTCTTCGTCCCGGCGGGCGAGGCCACCGAGCTGACCGGAGCGGGCACCGTCTTCCGGGCGACCGTCGTGGCCTGATGCGACAATGACCGGCCGAACCGCGGCGACCGAGCCGGAGCATCGACGAAGGGACCACGTACACCCATGAGCGCGTCAGGCGGAACCAAGGCGATCGTGGCGGCACTCGCCGCCAACCTCGCGATCGCCGTAGCCAAGTTCGTGGCGTTCCTCTTCAGCGGTTCGTCGTCGATGCTCGCCGAGAGCGTTCACTCGCTCGCCGACTCCGGCAACCAGGGCCTGCTGCTCCTCGGCGGCAAGAAGGCCCAGCGCGAGGCCACCCCGCAGCACCCCTTCGGCTACGGCCGCGAGCGGTACATCTACGCCTTCCTCGTCTCCATCGTGCTCTTCTCCGTCGGCGGCATGTTCGCCATCTACGAGGGCTACGAGAAGATCAAGCACCCGCACCCCATCGAGGCCTGGTACTGGCCGGTCGGCGTCCTGGTCTTCGCGATCATCGCCGAGAGCTTCTCCTTCCGGACCGCCATCAAGGAGTCCAACGAGATCCGCGGCGGCCTGTCCTGGAAGGACTTCATCCGCCGCGCCAAGGCGCCCGAGCTGCCCGTCGTCCTCCTGGAGGACTTCGGCGCCCTCGTCGGCCTCGTCCTCGCCCTCGGCGGAGTCGGCCTCGCCCTCGCGACCGACGACGGCGTCTGGGACGGCATCGGAACCCTCTGCATCGGCGTCCTGCTCATCGTGATCGCGATCGTGCTCGCCGCCGAGACCAAGTCGCTGCTCCTCGGCGAGTCCGCCGGCGCCGACGAGGTCAAGAAGATCGAGGCGGCCGTCGTCGACGGCGAGACCGTCACCCGCCTCATCCACATGCGCACCCTCCACCTCGGTCCCGAGGAACTCCTCGTCGCCGCCAAGATCGCCGTCCAGCACGACGACACGGCCACCGAGGTCGCGAACGCCATCAACGCCGCCGAGGAGCGCATCCGCGCCGCCGTCCCGATCGCCCGGGTCATCTACCTGGAGCCCGACATCTACAGCGAGACGGCCGCCGCGGCGGGCGACGACCCGGCCAAGACCCCCGGCGGCACCGCCCACTGACCCCCACGGGCGAGCACGCCCCACCCGCCTCAGGCCCCCGGGACGCACGTCCCGGGGGCCTCGTGCGTCCGATGCGGACTGTGGCCCGCCGCACCGATCGGTGTAGATTCGTGACCAGCCAGACGTCGCTGCTGATGGCGGTCGGGCGGTCCACGGACCGGCCGAGGGAGAGAGGGCCTCCGACGACGGCACCGAGGAAGCGCCCGGGCATTCGTGTGCCCAGGGTGCCTTGCCGTGGTGCCAGGCGCCTCAATCGACCCTCGCACTCGCACACACGAGGAGCAGCCCAGTCATGACGACTGCCGCCCACCAGGACTTCAAGGTCGCCGACCTCTCCCTGGCCGCCTTCGGCCGCAAGGAGATCACCCTCGCCGAGCACGAGATGCCCGGCCTGATGTCGATCCGCCGCGAGTACGCCGAGACGCAGCCGCTCGCCGGTGCCCGCATCACCGGCTCCCTGCACATGACCGTGCAGACCGCCGTCCTCATCGAGACCCTGGTCGCCCTCGGCGCCGAGGTCCGCTGGGCCTCCTGCAACATCTTCTCCACCCAGGACCACGCCGCCGCGGCCATCGCCGTCGGCCCGAACGGCACCCCGGAGAACCCCCAGGGCGTCCCGGTCTTCGCCTGGAAGGGCGAGACCCTGGAGGAGTACTGGTGGTGCACCGAGCAGGCCCTCACCTGGCCGAACACGCCCACCGGCGGCCCGAACATGATCCTGGACGACGGCGGTGACGCCACCCTCCTCGTCCACAAGGGCGTCGAGTTCGAGAAGGCCGGCTCCGCCCCGGACCCGTCGACCGCGGACAGCGAGGAGTACGGCTACATCCTCCAGCTCCTCAACCGCACCCTCTCCGAGGCCCCGCAGAAGTGGACCCAGCTGGCGTCCGAGATCCGCGGCGTCACCGAGGAGACCACCACCGGCGTCCACCGCCTCTACGAGATGATGCAGGTCGGCACCCTGCTCTTCCCGGCGATCAACGTGAACGACGCCGTGACGAAGTCGAAGTTCGACAACAAGTACGGCTGCCGCCACTCCCTCATCGACGGCATCAACCGCGCCACCGACGTCCTCATCGGCGGCAAGACCGCCGTCGTCTGCGGCTACGGCGACGTCGGCAAGGGCTGCGCCGAGTCCCTCCGTGGCCAGGGCGCCCGCGTCATCGTCACCGAGATCGACCCGATCTGCGCGCTCCAGGCGGCGATGGACGGCTACCAGGTCACGACCCTCGACGAGGTCGTCGAGACCGCCGACATCTTCATCACCACCACCGGCAACAAGGACATCATCATGGCCGCCGACATGGCCAAGATGAAGCACCAGGCCATCGTCGGGAACATCGGCCACTTCGACAACGAGATCGACATGGCCGGCCTCGCCAAGGTCCCGGGCATCGTCAAGGACGAGGTCAAGCCGCAGGTCCACACCTGGACGTTCCCCGACGGCAAGGTCCTCATCGTCCTCTCAGAGGGCCGCCTGCTGAACCTCGGCAACGCGACCGGCCACCCGTCCTTCGTGATGTCGAACTCCTTCGCGGACCAGACCCTGGCCCAGATCGAGCTCTTCACCAAGCCGCAGGAGTACCCGACCGACGTCTACGTGCTGCCGAAGCACCTCGACGAGAAGGTCGCCCGCCTCCACCTGGACTCGCTCGGCGTCAAGCTGACGACCCTCCGTCCCGAGCAGGCCGCCTACATCGGCGTCGAGGTCGAGGGCCCCTTCAAGCCGGACCACTACCGCTACTGATGCCCCGGCCGGCGGCGCCCGCGTGCTGACGCGGCGCCGTCCCGGACACCCGTAGAGGACTCAGGCAGGCCCCCCGCACCCCCGTGCCGGGGGGCCTGCCCCGTCCGGCCCCCGCTACCGCTTCCAGGAAGCGCCCCTCCCGAGGACCACCCCATGCCCCGCGGCCGTTATTCGCTCCATGACCCGCACGATCACACCCCCCTCGGTGAAGAGCACTTCCACTGCGCGCCCGGCCCCTCCGGCTGGCGCTACGTCTCGCAGATCACCGCCCCCTCCGGCGACCACCGGGGCTCCGTCGACCTGGCCGTCGACGAACTCGGCCGCCCCATCCGCCTCGAACTGCACGCCGCGAGCTGGCAGGTCCGCGGCGCGGCCCTCGACGGCGTCACCTGGGTCCGCACGGACCCCACCGGAACCCACGCCACCGAAGGCAATGTGCGCGCCCACGCCTTCACCGGCACGTCCCCGGCGTTCCTCGTCGCCCTCACGCGACTCCTGCGTCTCACCCCCGATTCCCCCGAGACCCGTGTCAGGCTCGTCGCCTTCACGGACCCGGTGCTCGCCCCCCTCACGGTCGACCAGTCCTGGGCCCTGCTGAGAAGTGAAGCGCACGCCACTGACAACGGCCCCCTGATGGTGGACGAGTACCAGGTCAGCGCCCTGGACACGGGCGAACGCCATACGGTCCACATCGCCGGCGACGTGGTCCTCGCCGCCCCCGGCATCGAACTCGAAGACCTCGAAACCCCGCCCTCGGCCTTCCCCTGACCCGATCCCTCAGGCGACCGGACCCCTCAGGCCGGCGGAGCGAACCCGGTGGCACGCGCCCCGGACTCCACCGCCGACCCGCCGACGGGAGGAGCGACAGCAGGAGGAGCGACAACGGGGGAAGCGATGACCGGGGGAGCAGGGGAAGCGACGACCGGAGGGACCGGGGGCTCGACCACCGAGGCAGTCGGAACAGACGGCGGAGGAACGGCACCCGGCACCACCCCGGCGGCCGACGGGGCGAACGCCCGCCGGGCGTCCCGCGCCTGCCGCTCGGCCACCACCCCCGCCAGATAGGCGTCGGCCGGAACCCCCGCCGGCGGCGGCGTACCGGTCCGCGCCACCAGCTCGTCGGCCAGCCGCTCCGCCAGCCGGCGCCCCACCACCGGGTCCAGCTCACGCGACCGCGTCAGGTACTGACGCACCTCCAGCCACAGCGTCTCCGGCACCGCCGAGAGATCGACCCCCGCGAACCGCCCCACCAGCCACGGCGGCGGCGGAGGCACGGCCAGAACCCGGGCCGCGGGTATCCGCTCCCGCACCACCAGCGTCCCCGCGAAGACGTCCCCGAGCCGCCGCCCCCGCTCGGACACCAGCGAAGCGACGAGGGCGACGACCCCGAAGGTCATCAGGATCTCCACGACCCCCATCGCGCCGCGCACCAGCGCGTGCCGGAACCGGATCGGCCCCCCGTCGTCCCGGACCACCCGCAGCCCACAGGCCAGCTTCCCCAGCGACCGCCCGTGCGACAGCGTCTCCACCGCGATCGGCGCCCCGACGAGCACCAGCAGGAAGGACGCGACGGACACCGCCATCACCGCAGCCTCGTCCAGCGACGCCGTGGCGACCGCGAGCCCCAGCGTGAGCAGCAGATACACCGCCCACACCGCCACCAGGTCGATGAGCACCGCGAGCGCCCGACTCGGCAGCCGCGCGGGCTGCAACCCCAGGACGACCGCATCACCCGTCACAAGACCACTCACGGCACCCACCCTTCTCTGCCCTTCCCGACCCCTCCGAACGCCAGTCTGCCAAGCTGACCCGCAGCGCGCCGCAGTAGTACGGACCCGTCCGAAGCCAGTGCCTGGAGCAGCAGCCGATCATGGACCTCGACGTCTACGTGACCGCCCACCGCGCCGAGTGGGAACGCCTCGACCACCTCCTGCGCCGGGGCGGCAAACTCACCGGCGCCGAGGCCGACGAACTCGTCGCGCTCTACCAGCGCACGGCCACCCACCTCTCGATCGTCCAGTCGAGCACCCCGGACCCCATGCTCACGGCCCGGCTCACCCAGCTCGTGGCCCGCGCCCGCGCCACCGTCACCGGCACCCGCCGCTCCTCCTGGCGCGACGCCGTCCGCTTCCTCACCGCCGGCTTCCCCGCCGCGGTCTACCGCTCCCGCCGCTGGTGGATCCCCACGGCCGTCCTCTCCACGCTGCTCGCGGTCCTCATCGGCTGGTGGATCGGCACGCACCCGGAGGTCCAGGCCTCGATCGGCGCCTCCACCGACCTCCGCGAGATGACCCGTCCCGGCGGTCAGTACGAGACGTACTACTCCAGCCACCCGGCGGCCTCCTTCGCCGCCCAGGTCTGGACGAACAACGCCCAGGCAGCGGCCATGTGCCTGGTCCTGGGCGCGTTCCTGGGGATCCCGGTGCTCTGGATCCTCTTCCTGAACATGCTGAACCTCGGCGTGGGCATCGGTCTGATGTCCTCCGCCGGCCGCCTCGACGTCTTCCTGGGCCTGATCCTTCCCCACGGTCTGCTCGAACTGACCGCCGTCTTCGTGGCCGCCGGTACGGGCCTTCGCCTCGGCTGGACCGTCGTCGACCCGGGCCCCAGGACCCGCCGCGCCGCCCTGGCGGAACAGGGCCGCGCGGCCGTCGGCATGGCGATCGGCCTGGCCCTGGTCCTCTTCGTCTCGGGCCTGCTCGAAGGCTTCGTCACCCCTTCCGGCCTCCCCACCTGGGCCCGCATCACCATCGGCATCGCCGCCGAGCTGGCCTTCCTCGCCTACGTGTACGTGCTCGGCGGCCGTGCCGCCCGGGCCGGCGACACGGGAGACCTGGAGGAGCCCGACCGCAGCGCCACGCTCCCCACCGCCGCCTGATGTGCGTCGGCCCCTCCCGAGCTGCTAGTCTCCTCCGGTGCTCGCGAAAGCTGTTGACACAGCGGTCGTGGGGAGGTAGATTTAAACGGTTGCCTAGAACTGGACAGTTCGGCAGCAAC